>NZ_JBSFHA010000032.1:0-34668 GCF_053596855.1 Streptomyces sp. NPDC001617 | reverse complement strand
CCGAGGCCACGGAGACCAAGCCCCGCACCCGGACCCGCAAGGCAACGGCCGCCGCCGAAACAGCGGTCGACACGGCCGAAGCCACCGAGGCCAAGCCGCGCACCCGGACGCGCAAGGCGACTGCCGCCGCCGAGATCCCGGCCCAGGCCGCCGCGGAGCCGGAGGCCAAGCCGCGCACCCGGACCCGCAAGGCGACGGCTGCGGCCGAGGTCGCCGTCGACACGGCCGAGGGCACGGAAGCGAAGCCGCGCACCCGTACGCGCAAGGCGACTGCCGCCGCCGAGACCCCGGCGGTCACCGCCGAGGCCACGGAGACCAAGCCCCGCACGCGCACCCGCAAGGTCGCCGAGGCTGTCGCCACTGCGCCCGAGGCCACCGCGCCCAAGCCGCGTCGTGCGCGCAAGGCGACGGCTGCGGCCGAGGTCGCCGTCGACACGGCCGAGGGCACGGAGGCCAAGCCGCGCACCCGTACGCGCAAGGCGTCGGCCGCGGTCGAGACCCCGGCGGACACCGCCGAGGCCAAGCCCCGCCGCACCCGCAAGACGGCCGCCGCCGCGGAGATCCCGGCCCAGGCCGTCGAGGAGCCCGTGGCCAAGCCCCGGACCCGCGCCCGGAAGGCCACGGCGACCGCCGAGGCCCCCACCGACGCGGCCGAGCCCAAGCCCCGTACGCGCCGCCCCCGCAAGGCGACGGCCGTCGCGGAGCCCACGGAGAGCTGACCGCTCACTCACCGGACGGCCCGGCCCCCATCACGGGGGCCGGGCCGGCGGCGTTTTCCGTGGGTGTGCCGCCCCAGGGGTGCCGACACCCTTCGGCAACCGGCCCGTCCCTCTCCCCGTCATCCTCGCCGGATACCCTCCCTCCATGAGCCGTCCCCCGACGTTCACCCCGCCCCCCGGCGCCCGCGCGTACACGCTCCGCACCGCCCGTGGAGACTTCGCCGCCATCGGGGCGCCCCCGGCGGACGGCATCCCCCCGAAGGGCACCGCTCTCCTCCTGCCCGGCTTCACCGGCAGCAAGGAGGACTTCAACCCCCTCCACCAGTCCCTCGCCGCCCGCGGCTACCACACCGTCGCCGTGGACGGCCGGGGCCAGTACGAGTCCGACGGCCCCGAGCACGACGAATCGGCGTACGCCCAGCGGGAACTCGCACAGGACGTCCTCGCCCAGACAGCCGCCCTCGGCACCCCCGTCCACCTGGTCGGCCACTCCCTCGGCGGCCAGATCGCCCGCGCGGCCGTCCTGCTCGACCACACCCCCTTCCGCTCCCTCACCCTCATGGCCTCCGGCCCCGCCCAGATCTCCAGCTCCCAGCAGCAGCGCGTCAAGCTGCTGCGGGACGCCCTCGCCGTGATGACGATGCCCGAGGTGTGGGACGCGATCCAGGCCATGGAGCCGCCCGAGGAGACCGACACCGGCGAGCTGGACGAGGGGCTCGACGACCGGGACGACCTCCGCCGCCGCTGGCTGGGCAACAAGCCCGCCCAACTCATCGCGACGGGCCGCCAGTTGTGCGTGGAGCCGGACCGCGTGGCCGAACTCGCCGCCGTCCCGCTCCCCCTCCACGTCCTGTCGGGCTCCAGCGACGACACCTGGCCGGTGACGCTCCTCGACGACATGGCCCTGCGCCTGCGCGCCCACCGCACCGTGATCCAGGGCGCCGAACACTCCCCCAACACCGACAGGCCCCTGGAAACGGCCCGCGCCTTCGCCGACTTCTGGGACCGGGCAGCCGACGCCACCCGGCTCTAGTACAGCGCCTGCAGGTGCTCCCAGAACCCGTCCCGCAGCGCCCGCCGCAGATCCGCCTGTCCGCGCAGGGAGTACTGCAACAGCCCCTCCGCCTCGACCAACAGGTCCTGGTCCACCGAGCCCGGCAGATACGGATGCCCCGGCAGCAGCTCCACCAGCGACTCCCGCCCCCGCTCCGCCAGCCACTTCGCCGCGATCTGCGCACCGACGAAACGGACGTTCTCGCGGGTCGGCCGGGAGGCGCCGGCCTCGTAGGCGGGGGCGGTGCGCCGGGCGACGTACGGCTTGAAGAAGTCGAGGTCGAGGGTGCGCTGGCTGTCGACCTCCCAGAGCAGCGGCTCCGCCTGGTTGCGGCCCTCGGGCGCCTCGATGCCCCAGAGGTGGACCCGGGCGCCGTATCCCTGTGCCGCCTCGACCGCGGACACCAGGTCCTCGTCGCCGCCCAGCAGTGCCGCGTCGCTGATGGCGCGGTGCCTGGCCAGGGACTCCAGGTCGGTCCGGATGAGTGAGTCGACGCCCTTCTGCTGGTTGTTGGCGTTCAGGTTGCCCAACCGGACCTTCACGTCCGGGAGTTCGGCGATCGACTGCTGCTCGGCGGTGTGGATGCGGCGTCTCGCGCCGTCGTACCAGTAGACCCTCAGCAGCCGGCTGTCCGCGAAGATCGTGCGGGCCCGGTCGATGAGCGCCTCGATCAGCCCCTCGGCGTCCAGGTCGAAGGCGCGCCGGTCCTCGGTCCCGGCCACCAGGCGTCCCGCGGCCGCGTACAGGTAGCCCGCGTCGACGAAGATCGCATGCGTCGAGGGTGTCTTCGCCACCTCGGCGAGCATGCGCTGCAGCAGCTCGTTCGTGCGGTCGATGCGGGCGGTGAGGGCCGCGAGGTCGTCGTTCATCGCCTCCATTGTCCCGGCGGTCACGCTGCGAACACAACCGGTCCCGGTCAGTCTCATTTCCACATCTTGACGATCCCATACCGGTTAGTAGTTAGTCGTTCGAAAAATTTCCTTAGCGTAGGGAATGTTTGTAACACGCAGGCCGTTGACTAGAGCGGAACAACGAAGACGAAGGGAGAGGCCATGCGCTTCGAAATCATGCGACTCGACGAGGTCGACGGGACGCCCGTGGACAGCACCGTCGTGGACGCCGCCTCCGTCAACCGGATCGTCCAGCAGGCCGCCGCGATCGGTCAGCGCCTATGGATCCGCCCGGCCGAGAGCACCGCCTCGTAACACGACGAGACACGACGAGACACGACGACACAGAGACCAGACGCGGATCACCGCTGAAGCTTCAGAGCCCCCGTACGGCACCGACGCCGTGCGGGGGCTCTGCGCATACAGGCGTCCAGGCCCGTACGGGGCTCAGCTCGCCCGGATCACCTGGGTGACCCCGTTGATGATCTGCTGCACGGCGATCGCGGACAGCATCATGCCCGCGAGCCGCGTCACCAGGACCACGCCGCCGTCCTTGATGACCCGGATGATCAGCAGCGAGTAGCGCATCACCAGCCACAGCACGACATGGATCGCGAGGATCGCGCACCACACCGACACCTGCGTGGCCACGTTGTCGGCCTTCTGCACGGCGAGGATCACGGACACGATCGCCCCCGGGCCGGCCAGCAGCGGCATGCCCAGCGGTACGAGCGCCACATTGACGTCCTTGGTCTGCTTCGGCTCGTCGGTCTTGCCGGTCAGCAGGTCCAGGGCGATGAGGAGCAGCAGCAACCCGCCCGCGATCATCAGCGCGGGCACGGAGACATGCAGGTAGTTCAGGATCTGGTGTCCCAGGAGCCCGAACACGGTGATGACACCGCCCGCCACACAGACGGCCTGGAAGGCCATCCGCTTCTGCACCTTGCCGGGGCGGCCGGCGGTGAGGGCGAGGAAGATCGGGGTGATCCCGGGGGGATCCATGATGACGAAGAGGGTGAGGAACAGGGAGCCGAAGACGGCGAGGTCGAACATGGGTGAGCCTTGCGGGGATGGCCACCGCCGTGGGCAGTCGTTCCGCGGGGCGGAACGGGTGAGCACGGCCTGCAGCGCCGGGTACGGGGAAGCGGGGTCCAGCCTCAGAATCCGCCGGTCCCCGGGACGGGAAACGCCCCGGTCGCCCGCCGTGTGATCTCCCCGTACACCTCGGGGTCGGTCGTGTACTCCCCGAGCACGCACGTCTTCCGGCTGCCGTGGTAGTCGCTGGACCCGGTGACGAGCAGCCCCAGCTCCTTCGCCAGCCCCCGCAGCCGCGCCCGGGTCTCCGGGTCGTGGTCCATGTGGTCGACCTCGACGCCGTCGAGCCCGGCGGCGGCCATCTCGGCGATCGCGGACTCCGGCACCGTGCGACCGCGCTTGCTGGCCCCCGGATGCGCGAAGACCGCCACCCCGCCCGCGGCCTTGACCAGCTGGATGGCCTCGAAGGGGTCGGTCTCGTGCTTCTCCACGAAGGCCCGCCCGCCGTCGGCCAGCCACTGAGGCGTGAACGCGTCGCCCACGCTCGGCACGACCCCCAGTTCGACGAGCGCGGTGGCCACATGCGGCCGCCCGACCGACCCGTCCCCGGCGATCCGCCGCACCTGCTCCCAGGTGACCGGCACACCGAGCTCGTTCAGCTTGGCGACCATCCCCCGAGCCCGCGGCACCCGGTCGTCCCGCACCAGCTCGCGCTCGGCGAGCAGCGCCGGCTCCTCGGGGTCGAAGAGGTAGGCGAGCATGTGCATGGAGATGCCGTCGATCCGGCAGGACAGCTCGGCCCCGGTCACGAGCGTGAGGCCCGCGGGCAGCGCGGCCACGGCCTCGGCGTGCCCACGGGTCGTGTCGTGATCGGTCAGCGCGACAACGTCCAGCCCGGCCGCGGCGGCGTTGCGCACCAGCTCGGCCGGGGTGTCCGTACCGTCGGAAGCGGTGGAGTGGCAGTGCAGATCGATACGCACGACACGGACTCCAGGCGATGACGGAACGGAACGGGACGCTCAAGGATAACCGGATTTTCGAGCTCCCCTGTCACACCTGAATCGGCGGTACGCCCCCTACAGGTTGCTCTCAGGGTTCCAACAGCCTGGGCGACAACGCCCCACAGGGGACCAGCTCCACTTCCGCCCCCGCGTCCCGCAGATCCGTCAGCACCAGTTCGTCGTACATCAGCAAGCCGGACTGTTCGGGCCACACCACGGCCCACAACCACAGCCCCCGCGCCTCCCCGGCGAACACCGCGCGGTCGTCCGGCGCCCCGGTCACATGCCACAGCGGCGTCGGCCGGCCACCTGCCAGCACCTTGGCCTGAGGCGGCTTCTCGACGCTCATGTACGGCCCCGGGTCCGGCCCGTCGACGCCCGCGTACCGCGCGCCGAGGCCGACGCCCAGCTCCTCGGCGACCAGGATCAGCTCCCCTATGCCACCGAGCGGGCCGGGGCCGGAGCAGGCCACCGCGGTCGCCCGCCCGCCGTGCCGGTCGTCGCCCGCGCACGCCACACCCGTGAACAGCCAGCCGACCGGCAGCGGCCACGGCATCCACACCGGCACCTGGGTGCGATGCACCACGACACTGAGGGCCTCGACGCTGGGCGGGATCACGGGCTGCACCGGATGCACGGTGCCGTGCACATCGCACTGCCAGGAATCGGCGAAGAGTCCGGGAGCCCTGACCCGGCCACCACACTTCGGGCAACTGGGTTCGCCCCTCATAGGGCCCCACGGTCCTACCCCTGCTCCCCCACGTCAAGGACGATCACCCGTCCGGACGGAACCCTTCACCGGCCAAAATTAGATGGCAGTTGCATTAATTAGCTCCCCTAACTTACTATGTGCATACACCAACTATCTCGTCGGGACGGGAGCACGTGATGGGAGCAAGTCAGGACCCCTTCGACGCCGGAGCGGGCAGCATCCTGCGCCAGCCCAAGGCCGTCTGGGCCACGGCCGGCGCGTCCGTCGTCGCCTTCATGGGCATCGGGCTCGTCGACCCGATCCTGCCGTCGATCGCCCAGGGCCTGGACGCCACGGCCAGCCAGGTCTCGCTGCTCTTCACCTCGTACTTCCTGATCACCGCCGTGGCGATGCTGGTGACCGGCTTCGTCTCCAGCCGGATCGGCGGCAAGAAGACCCTGCTGCTCGGCCTCGCCTTCGTGGTCGTCTTCGCCGGTCTCGCCGGGACCTCGGGCTCGGTCGCCGAACTCGTCGGCTTCCGCGCCGGCTGGGGCCTCGGCAACGCCCTCTTCGTGTCCACCGCCCTCGCCGTCATCGTCGGCGCGGCGGCCGGCGGCAGCGCTGCGGCGATCCTGCTCTACGAGTCCGCCCTGGGCCTCGGCATGGCCTGCGGCCCGCTGCTGGGCGCACTGCTGGGCAACGCCAGCTGGCGCTACCCGTTCTTCGGCACGGCCACGCTGATGGCGATCGGGGTCCTCTGCATCACGCTGCTCCTCAGGGAACAGCCCAGGCCCGCCCGCAAGACCTCTCTCCTCGACCCGATCAAGGCACTCGGCCACGGAGGCCTGGCCTCGGCCGCCGCGTCCGCCTTCTTCTACAACTACACGTTCTTCACCGTGCTGGCCTTCACACCGTTCGTGCTGAACATGACCCCGTACAGGTCCGGTGCCGTGTTCTTCGCCTGGGGCCTGCTGCTCGCCGTCTTCTCGGTGGTCGTGGCGCCGCGCCTGCAGGAGCGGTTCGGCTCGCTGAAGGTGCTCGGCGGCTCGCTGGTGCTGCTGGCGGTCGACGTACTCGTCCTCGGCTACGGCGACCACACCACCGCCGTCGTCTGCACGATCCTGTCCGGCGCCTTCATCGGTGTGAACAACACCGTCTACACGGAGCTGGCCCTCGGGGTGTCCGACGCGCCGCGTCCGGTGGCGAGCGCGGGCTACAACTTCGTGCGCTGGTTCGCCGCGGCCGCCGCTCCCTACTTCGCGCCGAAGATCGAGGAGTGGACCGACATCCACGTGCCGTTCGTGGTCGCGGCGGTCACGGCGGTCGTCGGGGCGCTCATCGTCGCCGTACGGCGGAATGCTCTCGACCACGAGGCGCAGGAGCTGGAGCCGAAGCACGCGAGCGAGGACAGCGTCACCGTCTTTGCCAACTGACACTTTTCGGACGCCGGTTGGTGAGCTTGCTCACTCGCCGGTCAGTCCAGCGGGACGGACCTCCGGGACGGGTCACGGAGGTCCGTCCCGTTCGTCAGCCAGCGCTCCTGGAGGGCCTGGGCGCCGTGGACGCGCTTCCAGGCGGCCTCGTTCGGGGTCATGGGCAGCAGCGGCAGGAAGCGGACCGGATCGAGCGACTCGTCGAGGTCGAGGTCCTCGACCAGGCCGCCCGGCTCGGCGACCAGGACCGAGCTGAACGGCGCGCCGGGCCAGAGGGGTTCGCCGACGTCGAGGGAGGCGCCGGGGGCCACGATCACGCCCTCGACCTGCGGAGACGCGGCGAGTACGGCGAGCGGGCGCAGTGCCTTGTCGGTGTCGGCGAGACCGCCGCGCACCGAAAGGACCAGCTCGGCGCGCGGTCCCTCGACCGGGTCGGCGAGCATCGCCGTGGGGTCGCTCATCGGCTGCGCGGACATGCCGAGCGTGGCGTAACGGACGATGTCGCCCTCATGGAAACGGAGCACTTCGATGCGGTCCGTGCCCAGGAACGTGACCGCCGCGCGCGCGTCCGGTTCGCCCAGCGCGGTGCGCAACCGTGCCTCGACCAGAGGAAGAACATCAACCATGCGGCGAGCATAGAACTCGTCAGTACCGGGCAAAGCGGCGGCTTGACTATTTGGGCGGCTGGTAGTCTGGCCCGGTCGTTCGGGGCAGCACGCAGAAGCGTCGCGATCGAGTCCCGACGCCAGTTGGACTCCCTTACGGGAATGGAACGTCCCTTACGAGGGACCGGCCGGAGGAGGTGGGGCTGTCATGGATCGAAGTCACCCGTGCAGTACCACTCGCTCTTCCCGCCGCTGATATCAGCTGATCCGGCTCTGGCTGACCGCCGCCTTTCACGCTCACGTCTTCACGCGGAAGAGCACTTCGTCCTGTTCTGCCTGATCTGTCTGATCTGACTTCAGTAGCGAAGCTCGCCACCGCGACGGTGCGGTGCTCCCCGCTTTGCGGACGTGCCAAACACCAGCAGTTGAGGACGTCCCCATTCCGGGTAGTTCCACCCGTCGTCGGCGCCTTTCGTTGCCTGCCACGAAGGAGCCAGCCATGTCGATGATCCGTGACCTGCGTGCCGCGGTCCGTCCGTCCCGCCCCTCGCTGCGCAAGGGCCTGCACCTGGGCGACGACACGTACGACACCACGCGTGACCCCGGCACTCCCTCGGCCGTCGTCGACTGCGCCGTCTACCGTGACGGCGCCCGCGTCCAGACGCCCAAGCCGCTGACCCCGCACGAGGCGATGCGTTCGGTGCGCCGCGACGGTGGCTTCGTCTGGATCGGGCTGCACGAGCCGACCGAGTCCGAGTTCTCCGGCATCGCGAGCGAGTTCGGGCTCCACCCGCTGGCTGTGGAGGACGCCGTCCAGGCCCACCAGCGGCCCAAGCTGGAGCGGTACGACGACTCCCTCTTCACCGTCTTCAAGACCATTCACTACGTCGACCACGACGAGCTCACCGCCACCAGCGAGATCGTCGAGACCGGCGAGGTCATGTGCTTCACCGGCCGGGACTTCTTCATCACCGTCCGGCACGGCGGCCAGGGCTCCCTGCGCGCCCTGCGCCACCGCCTCCAGGACGACCCCGAGCTGCTCGCCAAGGGCCCCTCGGCCGTGCTGCACGCGATCGCCGACCACGTCGTCGACGGCTACCTCGCGGTGGCCGACGCCATGCAGGACGACATCGACGAGGTGGAGACCGAGGTCTTCTCGCCGGGCCGCGGCGGGGTCTCCCGCGGTGTCGACTCGGCACGGATCTACCAACTCAAGCGCGAGGTCCTGGAGTTCAAGCGCGCGGTCTCGCCGCTGCTGCGCCCCATGCAGCTGCTGAGCGAGCGGCCGATGCGGCTGGTCGACCCGGACATCCAGAAGTACTTCCGGGATGTCGCCGACCACCTCGCCCGCGTCCAGGAGCAGGTCGTCAGCTTCGACGAGCTGCTGAACTCCATCCTCCAGGCCAACCTCGCGCAGGCGTCCGTCGCACAGAACGAGGACATGCGGAAGATCACGGCGTGGGCGGCCATCATCGCCGTACCGACGATGGTGACCGGTGTGTACGGAATGAACTTCGACTACATGCCGGAGCTGCACTCGCACTACGGCTACCCGACGGTCCTGTGCGTCACGGTCGCCCTCTGCATCGGCATCCACCGCACGCTGAAGCGGAACGGCTGGCTGTGAGGGCTCCTGGATACGCTGAGCCCATGACAAGCGAGCTGCTCGACCAGGCCCTCGTCGAGGAGGCCACCAAGAAGTCCGGCCTCATCTGGGTCAGGGGTTCCGAGGCCGCGGCCCGAGCGCTGTGGCACGTGTGGCACGAGGGTGCCGCGTGCGTGATCGGCGACGGGCCCGGCGAGCAGCCGCTGCCGGGCCTGGCCGACGGGGGCTCGGCCGAGGTGACGGTCCGCAGCAAGGACAAGGGGGGCCGGCTGGTCTCCTGGACCGCGAAGGTCGTGGAGCTCGCGTCGGGCTCGGAGGCCTGGGAGGCGACGGTCGCCGAGCTGAAGGGCAAGCGCCTCAACGCGCCCGACGGGGAAGCGATGCCGGAGCGCTGGGCGCGGGAGTGCCGGGTGCTGCGGCTGGAGCCGACGGGGGAGACGGCCGCGCCGCCCGACGGCTCGCTGGCACAGGCCCCGCTGCCGTCCCCCGCCACCACTCGCCGGCCGATCCCCGCAGGGCTTCCGCACCTGCTTCTCAAGAAGAAACGCAAGCGCTAGCCGCTCACGAACTCGGCAGCTGCTTGCCGTAGTCCACCGTCTCGCTGTCCTTCGGCTCGTTCAGAGCGAAGTCCTTGCCCCACGAGGAGAACGTCAGCGTCCCCGCGCCGCCCGCCCGCTGCAGCCGCAGCGGATACGGCTCGCCCTCCAGGGACACGTCGAGAGTGCCGCCGGAGCCCTTGTCGCCGGTGATGCGGATGGTGCGGGTACCCGACTGCTCGTGGTGGCCGTCGGTCGCCAGCGAGCCGTGCAGGGTCAACAGGCCGGAGAGGAGGACGTCCTTGTCCGTGAAACCACTGAACTTCTTGTACGAGGGGTCGCCCGGCGGCACCTTCACGTACTTGCCGTCGAGCTTGTCCGCGGTCCCGGCGCCCGTGTCGCCGTCGGCATGGTTCCAGAAGCCCGAGTCGGCCTTCAGATACAGCTTCTTCCCGATCCGCAGCAGCCCGAACGACGCGCCCTTGGAGGTGACCGAGCCCGTGCCGCCGTCCGACTTCAGGCGCATGTCGAGTGTGTACGTGCGCCCATTGGTGACCACGGTCCCGGAGAGCCGTACCGTCCCGGCGGACTCGGCGGCCACTCTGGTCTTCGACTGGATCGTCGCCGCCGGCAGCTTGCCGACCCCGTTGGTGCCCTCGTCGGGGTTTTCACTGCATCCCGCAAGGAACCCCGTCCCCGTCACGACCAGAGCGCACATCGCGCCCCACAGCATGGTCCGGCGGATACGGCCCTGGGGAATCGCGGTCACAGGCGGGGCTGCCTTTCGGTCGTGGGACGTGGGCGGCGTAGGCAGCGTACCGGGGTCGCGGAGGCGGTCCGTCCGGAGCTCCCACCAGGGCGGATCCGATCGGTACGGGCTAGCCTGAAGCCCACCCGAGCAGGCAATTCGGAAAAGAAACGCAAGCAAAAACAAGCAGCACGAAAAACCCAGTAAGAAAAGAAACACCCAGTAAGAAAAGGAGGCGCAGCCATGGCAGCGGGCGCCCCCCGGATCTTCGTCTCGCACCTCGCCGGTGTCGCCGTGTTCGATCCGAACGGCGACCAGGTGGGCCGCGTGCGCGATCTGGTCGTCGTGCTGCGCGTCGGGCGGCGGCCCCCGCGCGTGCTCGGGCTGGTGGTCGAACTGTCCACCCGACGCCGTATCTTCCTGCCCATGACCCGGGTGACCGGCATCGAGTCCGGCCAGGTCATCACCACCGGCGTGCTCAACGTCCGCCGCTTCGAGCAACGCCCCACCGAGCGCCTCGTCTTCGGCGAGCTCCTCGACCGGCGCGTCACGCTCGTCGAGACCGGTGAGGAGGTCACCGTCCTCGACGTGTCGGTGCAGCAGCTGCCGGCCCGCCGGGACTGGGAGATCGGCCGGGTCTTCGTACGGAAGGGGAAGAGCGGCGCCTTCCGACGGGCCAAGGGCGAGACGTTGACCGTCGACTGGTCCTCCGTCACCGGCTTCTCCCTGGAGGAGCACGGACAGGGCGCTGAGAGCCTCCTGGCCACCTTCGAGCAGCTGCGCGCCGCCGACCTCGCGAA
Organism: Streptomyces sp. NPDC001617; assembly: GCF_053596855.1. Classification (NCBI taxonomy): domain Bacteria; kingdom Bacillati; phylum Actinomycetota; class Actinomycetes; order Kitasatosporales; family Streptomycetaceae; genus Streptomyces; species Streptomyces sp. NPDC001617. The sequence goes on along the minus strand of NZ_JBSFHA010000032.1, from coordinate 23,550 downwards.
CGTCCTGCACCACCTCTCCCCCAAGCGGCGCGCGGAGGTGGCCGCCGCCCTCGACGACGACCGCCTGGCCGACGTGCTCGAGGAGCTCCCGGAGGACGACCAGATCGAGATCCTCGGCAAGCTGAAGGAGGAGCGGGCGGCGGACGTCCTGGAGGCCATGGACCCGGACGACGCGGCCGACCTGCTCTCCGAGCTCCCCGAGGACGACCAGGAGCGGCTGCTGAGCCTGATGCAGCCCGCCGACGCGGCCGACATGCGACGCCTGATGTCGTACGAGGAGCACACGGCCGGCGGTCTGATGACGACCGAGCCGATCGTGCTGCGCCCGGACGCGACCGTCGCCGACGCCCTCGCGCGCGTGCGCAACGCCGACCTCTCCCCCGCCCTCGCCGCCCAGGTCTACGTCTGCCGCCCGCCCGACGAGACGCCGACCGGCAAGTACCTCGGCACGGTCCACTTCCAGCGCCTGCTGCGCGACCCGCCGTACACGCTGGTCGGTTCGATCATCGACCACGACCTGCAACCGCTGGACCCGGACGCCGAACTGCCCGTCGTCGCCGGGTTCTTCGCGGCGTACGACATGGTGGCGGCGCCCGTGGTCGACGAGGCGGGGTCGCTGCTCGGCGCGGTGACGGTGGACGACGTGCTCGACCACATGCTGCCCGAGGACTGGCGGGAGACCGAGTTCCATCTGGACGAGGGTGCCGAGGGGGCGAGTACGCATGGCTCCTGAGCGCGAGGGCACGCGCGAGCGGACGCCGGCCGGGGCGACGGCGACCACGCGCCCGCGTGCCCGGCTGGACCAGCCGCGGCCCGCGCGCCGTCGGATCCTGCCCGAGTGGGACCCGGAGGCCTTCGGCCGGTTCTCGGAGCGCATCGCGCGCTTCCTGGGCACCGGGCGGTTCATCGTCTGGATGACGGTCGTCATCATCGCGTGGGTGCTGTGGAACATCTTCGCGCCGAAGGACCTGCGCTTCGACAACTACCCCTTCATCTTCCTGACCCTGATGCTGTCCCTCCAGGCCTCCTACGCGGCCCCGCTGATCCTGCTCGCGCAGAACCGGCAGGACGACCGCGACCGGGTCAACCTCGAACAGGACCGCAAGCAGAACGAGCGCTCCATCGCCGACACCGAGTACCTGACCCGCGAGATCGCCGCCCTGCGCATCGGCCTCGGCGAGGTGGCGACCCGCGACTGGATCCGTTCCGAGCTGCAGGACGTGGTCAAGGAGCTGGAGGAACGGCAGAACGGCCACCACAAGCACGTCGTATTCCCGGCAGAACGGTCGCCGGGACGTGACGTAGACGACCGGTGACGGGCTTACCGGGGCCCGGCTACCGAGCCGTACCATCGTTGCTATGGCTAGCGAAGACGCGGTGCGCGAGGCACTGGCGACGGTGAACGACCCCGAGATCAACCGACCCATCACCGAGCTCGGGATGGTGAAGTCGGTGGAGATCGGCGCGGACGGGGCGGTCGCGGTCACCGTGTACCTGACGGTCTCCGGCTGCCCGATGCGCGAGACGATCACCCAGCGCGTGACCGAGGCGGTCTCCCGGGTCGAGGGTGTCACCCGCGTCGACGTCACGCTGGACGTGATGAGCGACGAGCAGCGCAAGGAGCTGGCGACCGCGCTGCGCGGCGGCCAGGCCGAGCGCGAGGTCCCCTTCGCCAGGCCGGGCTCGCTCACGCGCGTGTACGCGGTCGCCTCCGGCAAGGGCGGCGTCGGCAAGTCGTCCGTGACGGTCAACGTGGCGGCGGCGATGGCGGCCGACGGCCTGAAGGTGGGCGTGGTCGACGCCGACATCTACGGCCACAGCGTGCCGCGCATGCTGGGCGCCGACGGCCGTCCGACCCAGGTCGAGAACATGATCATGCCGCCGTCCGCGAACGGCGTGAAGGTCATCTCCATCGGCATGTTCACGCCGGGCAACGCGCCGGTGGTGTGGCGCGGCCCGATGCTGCACCGCGCGCTGCAGCAGTTCCTCGCGGACGTCTACTGGGGCGACCTGGACGTCCTGCTCCTGGACCTGCCGCCCGGCACCGGCGACATCGCGATCTCGGTCGCCCAGCTGGTCCCGAACGCCGAGATCCTGGTCGTCACCACGCCTCAGCAGGCGGCGGCCGAGGTGGCCGAGCGGGCCGGCTCGATCGCCGTCCAGACCCACCAGAAGATCGTCGGCGTGGTCGAGAACATGTCCGGCCTGCCCTGCCCGCACTGCGGCGAGATGGTCGACGTCTTCGGCACGGGCGGCGGCCAGACCGTCGCCGACGGCCTCACCCGCACGACCGGTGCGACCGTCCCGGTCCTCGGCTCGATCCCGATCGACGTCCGCCTCCGCGAGGGCGGCGACGAGGGCAGGCCGGTGGTCCTGTCCGACCCGGACAGCCCTGCGGGCGCGGCCCTGAGGGGAATCGCGGGCAAGCTGGGAGGCCGCCAGCGGGGCCTTTCCGGGCTGTCCCTGGGGATCACCCCGAAGAACAAGTTCTAGGCCCTCGTACGACTGTGGGGCGCCATCCGGTGGGATGGCGCCCCTTTGTCGTGGCTACGCGTACTCGCCGATGTCCTTGATCATGGCGAACCCGAGGCCGTACGCGCTCATCCCTCTTCCGTACGCCCCCACGTGCACCCCCTCCGGCGTGGACCCGGCGAGCACCCACCCGAACTCGGACTCCCGGTAGTGAAAGGGCGTGGGCACCCCGTCCACGGGCAGCGAGAGCATGGACCACTCGGCCCCGGCCAGGTCGTCGGCCAGCGCCCACGCGGTCTCGGTCTGCTGCTCCAGCCAGTCGTCCCGCAGCGAGTGGTCCATCTGCCCCGGCCAGGTGAACGACAGCAGCCCCACCCCGGCCAGCCAGGCGGCGGAGGAGACCGACGTGGCCTCCAGCAGCCCCGTCCCGTCGGCGCTCCTGCGGGACGGATTCGCGGCGACCGTGACGACCACCGCGAACTTCTCCTTCGGCTCCCCGACGGAGCCGACCTCGTTCTTGACCGAGGGCTCGTCGCCGTGCCCGATGGACCCGTGCTCGACGGCACCGTCGGCCGCCGTGCCGACCTGCATCAGCCAGCGCGGCCCCGTGAAGGCCTCGTCGAGGCCGTACCACGGGAAGGGCGCCTCCAGGTAGCCGTCGACCGTGCGCCGGGCGGAGGGAACCTGTTGTCCACCCTCCGCGGCCGCCGCCTGCGCGACCTGACTCGTCGTCTCCATGTGCCCGGACGCCTCCTCGCTCTCGTCGGACCGGAGCGGCCCGCCCCCCTTCGGGCGTACTCGTCAGGTCCGCGCAACAACAGGGCAGCATAACCACCCCGCTCCGAGCAGCAGGGAAACCGCCCGGCACGTGGGTCGCACAGGGGGGCGGGTTCAGGCCTTCCGGGGCCGCGGCGACGTATGAAACGCGTCACGTACGAGGGTCGTACGAGGGCTGCGCGGCGGCTGTACGGCGGTTTCGAGGCCCGTGGCCGTACGGCTCAGGTGGCGTCCGCGTCGAAGGGCGGCCGGTCGTCTTCCTCGGGCTTCTTGGTCATGTCGACGCGGCCGCCGGAGGAGCCGGACGTGCCGGAGGACGAGGAGGACGAAGGCGAGCCGTCGGTGCTGTGGACCGCGTCCGTGACCTCGGCCATCTCCTTCTTCAGGTCGAAGCCGTTGCGGATCTCCTTGAGCCCCAGTTCGTCGTTGTCCAGCTGCTTGCGGATGAACGTCTTGGGGTTGAGGTCCTCGAACTCGAAGTCCTTGAACTCCGGGCCGAGCTCGGACCGGATGTCCTGCTTGGCGCTCTCCGAGAACTCCCGGATCTTCCGGATGGTCCGCGTGACGTCCTGGATGACCTTCGGGAGCTTGTCCGGACCGAAGACGAGCACGGCAAGGACAACGAGCGTCACCAGCTCGAGCGGTCCTATGTCATTGAACACCTGAAGCTCCTTGCGATGTCCTCGGTCCGCGGCCCTCGGGTGGTCTGTGCGGTCTTCCGTGGTCCGGGCCTGAACCAAGGTACCCGGCGATCCGGTACGACCGGTACTGTCCCGGGGGCTCCGAGTCCGTCCCTGTGAGCGGTTTTGTGGGTTGTTTGCCTTGTGGGACCCCGGGTGAGCGGGCGAACGTGGCCCGATCTGTGAGATTGGTGTGAGTATCAGCCACCGTCGGACGACCCCAGCACCAGCGAGATCCTCCGCTCCTTGCCGCCGCGCTCCACGGTCAGTTCCAGGCGATCGCCGGGGCGGTGGGCGCGGGTCTTGACGATCAGTTCCTCGCCGGAGTGGACGCGCCGGCCGTCGACCTCGGTGATGATGTCGCCCGCCTTGATGCCGGCCTTGTCGCCGGGGCCGCCCGCGGTGACGGCGGGGCCGCCGCCGGAGGCTTTCCTGCCGACGCGAGCGCCGTCGCCCGGGTAGCCCATGTCGAGGGTGACGCCGATGACGGGGTGGGTGGCCTTGCCCGTGTTGATGAGCTCCTCGGCGACGCGCTTGGCCTGGTTGACGGGGATGGCGAAGCCGAGCCCGATGGAACCGGCCTGTCCGCTGCCGGAGTCCGAGCCGTCGTCGGCGGAACGGATGGCGGAGTTGATGCCGATGACACGGGCCTGGGAGTCGAGAAGCGGCCCGCCGGAGTTGCCCGGATTGATGGGCGCGTCGGTCTGCAAGGCATCCACATACGACACATCACTCCCGTCGGGGCTGTCGCCGCCGGCCGTGATGGGCCGTTCCTTGGCGCTGATGATGCCGGAGGTGACGGTGCCCGCCAGGTCGAAGGGGGCGCCGATGGCGACGACGGGGTCGCCGACCTGGACGTTGTCCGAGTTGCCGAGGGCCATGGGCTTGAGCCCCCGCACGCCGCTCACCTTCACGACGGCGAGGTCATAGCCGCTGTCCCTGCCCACGACGGTGGCCTTGGCGGTGTCTCCGCTGTTGAAGGTGACGGATATCGTCCCGCCGTCCCCGGCGGACTCGACGACGTGGTTGTTGGTGAGGATGTGCCCGAGATCATCGAGCACGAAGCCGGTCCCGGTCCCGGACTCGTCGGCCCCGCTCACATGCAGGGTCACCACACTGGGCAACGCCCGAGCGGCGATCCCGGCCACACTGTCCGGCGCCCGCCCCGCAGCCTCCTTCCCGGCCTGCGGCAACTCCACGGCCCCCACCCCGCCGTTCCGCTCCAGATACGCCCCGATGACACCACCCACACTCCCGGAGACGAGAGCAAGCACCACGGCCCCGCCGAGGAGGGCTCCACGGGCTCGCCGACGGGGGTGGTCTGTGGCGGCGACGGCGGCGCCGGTTTGTTGGAGGGGGGCGGGGGGTGGGGTTGGAGGCGAGGACCAGGGGTCGTAGTTCTGCCAGGGGGTGGAGAGGGAGGGGGGTCGGGGGGCCGGGAAGGGGGTGTCCGGGGGCACGGATTCGGGCGTTGCCGATGCGGGGGTGGGCGCGCCCTGGGGTGTGAGGCCTGTCGGACCCGGGGCGTCCGCGTGCGGCACAGGACCAGTCGGGGCCGGGGTGCCGTGTGGCGCGGGCTGCGTGGGTACCGACGTGCCCTGGGCCGGGGTGGCCGCGGGGTGCTGGACGGGTGGCGCGGGGGCCCAGGGGCCGGGCTCGCCGTACGGCGGGGTGCTGTAGGGGTCGGGGTCGTGCAGGGGCTTGCGGGACGCGGTCAGCGCGGATGCGGAAGCCGCGTCGGGGCGTAGGACGAGCGTCTCGGCGGGCGGCTCCAGCTCGAAGTCGCCCTCGGCACGAGCGTCCTCCGAAGCTCGGGGCCCGGACAAGCCCTGCGGGCGCTGCAACTCGAAGTCACCGTCCGGAACAGCAGGAGCCGCGTCGTCGTCCGGCATCGGCCGTGGCAACTCGAAGTCACCGTCGACACCACCACGCAACGGAAACGCCTCCACCGCACTCGCAGCCCGCGCGGACCCCTGCACCTCATCCGGAGAGACCACCCCACCGGCCGCCTCCGAAGCCATCGGTCCGCCGACCGCGTCCCCAGGACCCGGCCCGCTCACCGCCTCCGCAGGCGCCCGCCCGCTCACCGGATCCGGTGTCTTTGGGGAACCCACGGTCCCCTCTCCCAGGTCGCCGTGGTCCTGGCGCCCGCCGCGGCTCCACCACTTCGGCTTCGTGGGCTTCCCCTGGTTCATGCTCTCCCCACAGCTGACCCGCGGCGCGGCCCGCGGGCCGCGGTGTGTCGACTCCGTGCTCGGCCGGCTGCCGTGGGCACGGTTCACCCTGGATTCAACCAGGTTCGCGGGGCGGGGTCAGCGCGCGGAGGGGGAGGAGGAAGAGGGAGCGGAGGTCGTGTCGGGGACGGGTGCGGCGAGGACGCCGGGGGCCGTGGCCTCGGGCGCCGAGGACCAGGTGGTCAGCGTCAGCGGCGTGGCCGCGGTGAGGGGACGTATGAGGGGGGACATGACGGCCGCGCCGGCCATCACCGGAGCGGTCAGCGTGTGCATGGTCTGGACGGTCTGGTCCACGTCGGCCGGGCGCGGCACCCCGGGCAGCAGCGGTGCCGACACCTGGGTCGGCGCGACCGGGGTGTCGCCGAGGGAACGCTCGCCCTGGCCCTGGGCCAGCAGCGAGCCGACCCCACGGCGCCGTTGGGTCTCGGGCGCCGTCGCGGCCCCCGCCCCCTGCGTGCGCGCCGGCGTCACATTGCTGCCGGCGCCGGTGCCCCGCGCGTCCGCGGTCGTGTCCGTCGGCGTACCGGTCGTGACCCCGCCCAGCGCGATCGCGGCCAGCGACACCGCTCCCGCGGCGACGAACGCGAACCGCATCCCGCGCGAGGCCGAGCGGTCGCTCTCGTGACGGCTGACGTCATGGATGCGGAAGCCCTGGTCGTCGGGGGTGGGGAGAGCAGGGGCGGCGTGCGGGCCCGCGGGGACGTAGTCGAACTCGAAGCGTTCGCCGCGCTTCAGGCCGAAGACCCCGGTGGCTCCGAGGCGTCCGGAGAGTCCCCCGAATCCTCCCCCGCCGAACGGCGAGCCATCGCCGTCCGGGTCACCTCCTCCGGGGAGCCCCTGGAGCCGGGCCAGGAAGCTCTCGGAGGGCGGCGGTGGGGCCGCTTCCGCGAAGACGTTCTTCAGCCGGCGCTGGGCGTCCGCCTCCGCCTTGCACTTGGCGCAGGTCGCCAGGTGGGCGAGGACCCGCTCGCGCGTCTCATGACCGAGCTCTCCGTCCACCAGGGCGGAGAGTCGGTCTCCCAGGTGCTGTTCGGCCAGGGGCCGTTCTGCGGGGTTGGGTCGTGATCCACTCACGCGGTCGCGCCCCCTCCCCCCAGAGCGGCGACGCGCGGCACGAAGGACCGGCGCTCGCGGGCCTGCGGCGCCCGGTGCGCGAGGGCCTTGCGCAGCTGGGAGCGGCCGCGGTGGATCCGGGAGCGGACGGTGCCGAGCTTGACGCCCAGCGTCGCGGCGATCTCCTCGTACGACAGTCCTTCGATGTCGCACAGGACGACTGCGGCGCGGAACTCGGGCGCGAGGGTGTCGAGGGCCTGCTGGACGTCCGCGTCGAAGTGCGCGTCGTTGAAGACCTGCTGCGGCGACGGCTCACGGCTGGGCAGCCGCTCGGCCGCGTCCTCGCCGAGCGCGTCGAAGCGGATGCGCTGCTTGCGGCGGACCATGTCCAGGAAGAGGTTGGTGGTGATGCGGTGCAGCCAGCCCTCGAAGGTGCCCGGTGTGTACGTCGACAGTGAGCGGAAGACGCGGACGAAGACCTCCTGGGTGAGGTCCTCGGCGTCGTGCTGGTTGCCGGTGAGGCGATACGCCAGCCGGTAGACGCGGCCACTGTGCATGCTGACGATCTCCTCCCACGTGGGCGGAGTCCACGCCTGCCCGTCCGCGTCGGTGGAGAAAGTCGCGGTCTGGCCCTGGTGGGGGGCGTGGCTGTGGTCAGCAGCGGTGTCGTTCACGGATTTCGGCCTGCCCGCCGATCCGAGGAGGCGCCGGAGCACTCCTCCCCGATCCCCGTTGGGCGCGGCCGCACCTCCCCTGTCAGCTCTGGTGGTGTCCAGTGGAGCCCCTACCATAGCCACCTCGCCCGTTAGGACCGGATAAGCGGTTTTACGAGAATTTGATCTGGGCTCATACCCCTCGTGCTGCTGCGTCTGCAGTTGCTCGAGCGCCCACTCGTCATCGTGATCCAACTGTGTCCCCCCGTTGTCGTCTCCACCCTTCTAAACGCCCGGTCCCATCTGCGGGTTCCCGGCCCCAACGGATACAGTCACGCCCAGGCAACCACGGGGACAGGAGAGGGTCATTACCGGCAACCGGCAGGCAAGCTGGGCGTTCGCCGACGCCTATGCCGCCGAGGACGAAGCGCTGCGCTGGGCCCGTGACCGGGCCCGTGAGGCGGGGCTGCGCTCGGTGTCGCCCGGCACGGGCTACGCGCTGCGGTTGCTGGCGGCCTCGGTCGACGCCAAGGCGGTGGCCGAGATCGGCACCGGCACCGGCGTCTCCGGCATCCACCTCCTGCACGGCATGCGCCCCGACGGGGTCCTCACCACCGTCGACCCCGAGCCCGAACACCAGCAGTTCGCCCGCCAGGCCGTCCGTGCCTCCGGCTTCGCCAGCAACCGCGCCCGCTTCATCCCGGGCCGCGCCCTGGACGTCCTGCCCCGCCTCGCGGACGCCGGCTACGACCTCGTCTTCTGCGACGGCGACCGGCAGGAGGTCATGGACTATCTCGCTGAATCGTTGCGCCTGCTGCGTCCGGGTGGCCTGGTCGTCTTCGAGGGCGTCTTCGCCAACGGCCGCACGGTCGACTCGGGCCCGCAGCCGACGGAAGTCCTACGGCTGCGGGAGCTGCTGCGCGCGGTGCGCGAGAGCCAGGACCTGGTGCCGTCACTGCTGCCGGTGGGCGACGGGCTGCTGTGCGGGGTCAAGCGGTGAGGGACCGAGCAGACGGTACGTGAAGCACGTACGCATGCATGGAAAAACAGCAACCCCGGCATCATTTGGATGCCGGGGCAGCTGAAAGGGTATGGTCGCGTTCCGCGTCAGCCGACGACCTTCTTGAGGGCGTCGCCGAGTGCGTCGGCCTCGTCAGGGGTCAGCTCGACGACGAGCCGACCGCCGCCTTCGAGCGGAACGCGCATGACGATGCCCCGCCCCTCCTTTGTCACCTCGAGCGGGCCATCGCCCGTCCGCGGCTTCATGGCCGCCATGCTCGTTCCCCTTCCTGAAACCAGCTCATCGTCAAAGCCGACGGCCCTGGAGGGCACGCACGGGTCCAGGCGTGGGACTTGGACACGCGACACCGGCATCGAACACATTGCTTCCAAGCCATTATCCCGCATCTCAGGACCCGATGACCAACATCAGTCGGCATCGCTTGGGCAACGCGCGCGAGCAAAACCACTCAATTCGGCGATGTGACTGCGATACTGCGCCGCCGCGCGGAGTTCCCCCGCCCGAAAACCGCGCCGAATTCTTTGACGCAGGTCACACGTCCGCTCCGGTCTCTCGGCGGTGATCTCCGCCATGCTGTCCTACGGACAGGGGCGTACCCGCCGGTACGCCTGAACCGCGACTGCGGAGGGGACACACCATGGCCGACACCGTGCTCTACGAGGTGAGCGACGGACTCGCGACGATCACGCTGAACCGCCCCGAGGCGATGAACGCGTTGAACATCGCGACGAAGGTGGCTCTGCGGGAGGCGGTTCGCTCCGCGGGTGAGGACGACGCCGTACGGGCCGTGTTGCTCACCGCCGCCGGGGATCGGGCGTTCTGTGTCGGGCAGGACCTGAAGGAGCACGTCGGGCTGCTGGTGTCCGATCGGGAGACCGGGTCGTCGCACACGATGAACACGGTGAAGGAGCACTACAACCCGATCGTGCGGGCGCTGACCGAGATGCGAAAGCCGGTGGTCGCCGGGGTGAACGGGGTTGCCGCGGGAGCCGGCTTCGGGCTCGCGCTCGCCGCGGACTACCGGGTGGTGGCGGACACGGCGGCTTTCAATACGTCGTTCGCGGGGGTGGCGCTGACCGCGGACTCGGGGATCTCCTGGACGCTGCCGCGGGTGGTGGGCGCGGGACGCGCTACTGACCTGCTGCTTTTCCCGCGGAGCATCACGGCGCAGGAGGCGCACGAGATCGGCATCGTGAACCGTCTCGTGCCGACCGGTGAGCTGCGCGACGAGGCTCTGAAGGTGGCTCGGGCGTTGGCCGAGGGGCCGACGGTGGCCTATGCGGCGATCAAGGAGGCGGTGGCGTACGGGTTCACGCACTCCTTGTCCGAGACGCTGGACAAGGAGGACGAGCTGCAGACGCGGGCGGGGTCTTCCGAGGACCATGTGATCGCTGTGCAGGCGTTCGTGAACAAGGAGAAGCCGAAGTACTTGGGGCGGTGAGCGCCGTCGCGGAGTGCGGGTGCGCCCCTAGGAACCTCTCGTCACGCATGCTTCCAGGTGGTCGTTGACCACACCGCACGCCTGCATCAGGGCGTACGCCGTTGTCGGGCCGACGAACCGCAGGCCCCGTTTCTTCAGGGCCTTCGACAGAGCCGTCGACTCGGGGGTGACTGCCGGGACGTCTCCGAGGGTCTTCGGGGCCGGGCCCGGCGCGGGGGCGTGGGACCAGATGAACTCGTCCAGCTCACCCGGCGCCCACTCCGCCAGCACGCGCGCGTTGGCGAGGGTCGCGTCGATCTTTGCGCGATTTCGGATGATGCCGGAGTCGAGCAAGAGACGTGCGCGGTCCTCGTCGGTGAACTCGGCGACCTTCTCGATCTTGAAGTCGGCGAAGGCCGCTCGGAAGCCCGGGCGGCGGCGCAGGATCGTGATCCAGGAGAGGCCGGACTGGAAGGCCTCCAGGCTGAGGCGTTCGTAGAGGGCGTCGTCGCCGTGGACCGGGCGGCCCCACTCCTCGTCGTGGTAGGCCACGTAGTCGTCGGTGGACAGGGCCCAGGGGCAGCGCAGGGCGCCGTCCGGGCCGGGGATCGCGGCTGCGTCACTCACTGCTGGTCCTCATGGCCGTGGGCGGGCTTGTCCATGGAGATGTGCGGGCCGTGGGAGCCGTGGGGGGCTGCTGCCTGGGCGCCGGCCAGGGCCGACTCCAGGTCGGCGATACGGGCGTCACGCTCCGCGAGTTCGGCGGCGAGCCGGTTGAGGGCGTCGTCCACGTCGGCCATGCGGTAGCCGCGGGCGGCGAGGGGGAAGCGCAGGGCGTCCACGTCCGCCCTGCCCACCGGGCGGTTCGGTGGCAGGGGGTCCTGGAGCCGCTCGGGAGCCACCTCGGGCAGCGGGCCCTCGCCCTCTCCGCCGCCCACCACGGCCAGGGTGACCGCGGCGACCACGACGGCGAGAGCGACGACGAGGAACAAGAACATAACCATCGCTGTGGTCCCCATGCTCGATGTACGGAAGCTGAATGTGTCAGGGTCCGATCGTGCCATGCGACGCTGACCGTTAGGGTCGCAGGCGGCCGAAAGGCCCGGACACCCAGGTCGCACTACGAGAGGTCACAGGGGATGCTCAGGCTGGGCAGGCGCGCGTTCGAGGCGCACGAGCCGGTGATCATGGCGATCGTGAACCGGACCCCGGACTCCTTCTACGACCAGGGGGCGACGTTCCGCGACGAGCCCGCCCTCGCGCGCGTGGAGCAGGCGGTGGCCGAGGGTGCCGCGATCATCGACATAGGTGGGGTCAAGGCCGGGCCGGGCGAGGAGGTGTCCGCCGAGGAGGAGGCGCGGCGGACCGTGGGGTTCGTGGCGGAGGTGCGGCGGCGGTTCCCGGAGGTCGTCATCAGCGTCGACACCTGGCGGGCCGAGGTCGGTCGGGCCGTGTGCGAGGCCGGGGCGGACCTGCTGAACGACGCGTGGGGCGGGGTGGATCCGGGGCTGGCGGAGGTCGCGGCCCGGTACGGGGTGGGGCTGGTGTGCACGCACGCGGGTGGTGCCGAGCCGCGGACGCGTCCTCATCGGGTGACATACGACGACGTCATGGACGACATTCTGCGGGTGACGGTGGGGCTGGCCGAGCGGGCGGTGGCCCTCGGGGTGCCGCGGGAGTCCGTGATGATCGATCCCGGGCACGACTTCGGGAAGAACACGCGGCACAGTCTGGAGGCGACCCGGCGGCTCGGGGAGATGGTGGAGACCGGGTGGCCGGTGCTGGTGTCGTTGTCGAACAAGGACTTCGTCGGCGAGACGCTGGACAAGCCCGTGAAGGAGCGGGTGGTGGGGACGCTCGCCACCACCGCGGTGTCCGCGTGGCTGGGGGCGCAGGTGTACCGGGTGCACGAGGTCGCGGAGACCCGGCAGGTGCTGGACATGGTGGCGTCGATCGCGGGCCACCGGCCCCCGGCGGTCGCCCGCCGAGGGCTTGCCTAGGGCCGACGGGCTACCGGGCGGTCTCCTTGGAGACCAGGGCGACCGCCTCGTCCACGTCGTCCGTGACATGGAACAGGAGAAGGTCCTTCTCCGACGCCTTGCCCTGGGCGATCAGCGTGTGCCTGAGCCAGTCGACCAGGCCGCCCCAGTACTCACTGCCGAACAGGACGATCGGGAAGCGGGTCACCTTCTGGGTCTGCACCAGGGTGAGGGCCTCGAAGAGTTCGTCGAGGGTGCCGAGGCCGCCGGGCAGGACCACGAAGCCCTGCGCGTACTTGACGAACATCATCTTGCGGACGAAGAAGTAGCGGAAGTTCAGGCCGATGTCGACGTACTGGTTCAGGCCCTGCTCGAAGGGGAGCTCGATGCCCAGGCCGACCGAGATGCCCTTCGCCTCCAGGGCGCCCTTGTTCGCCGCCTCCATCGCGCCGGGGCCGCCGCCCGTGATCACCGCCCAGCCGGCCTTGACCAGGGCGGACCCCAGACGCACGCCCGCCTCGTACTCCGGGGAGTCGACGGAGGTACGGGCCGAGCCGAACACGCTGATCGCGGGCGGGAGTTCGGCCAGGGTACCGAAGCCCTCGATGAACTCCGACTGGATACGCAGGACGCGCCAGGGGTCCGTGTGCACCCAGTCCGAGGGGCCGCCCGCATCCAGCAGGCGCTGGTCCGTCGTGCTCGCCGTCACCTGGTTCCGCCGCCGGAGGACCGGTCCCAGGCGCTGCTCCTCCGGTGGCTGCTTCTTGCCCTCGGGGTTCCCGGTAGCCATGTGCGCTCCCTCCGCTTGCAGGTGTTTCCACCTCAGCGTAGATCTACGCGGGTTACGGACGAGGGACCTCAGCGTGTCAGCCAGTTGCGCAGGCGCTCCTCACCCGCCAGGATCTTTCCGGTTTCCACCCTTTCGTCCCGCTTGTGCGCCAAGTGCGGGTTCCCGGGGCCGTAGTTGACCGCCGGGACACCGAGCGACGAGAAACGCGAGACGTCCGTCCAGCCGTACTTCGGCATCGGCACACCGCCCACCGCCTCGATGAACGCCGCCGCCGCCGGGTGCGAGAGGCCGGGCAGCGCGCCGGGGCTGTGGTCGTCGACCACGAACTCCTCGACCCCGCAGTCCGCGAAGACCTCGCGGACGTGCGCGATCGCCTCCGCCTCCGTACGGTCGGGCGCGTAGCGGAAGTTGACCGTCACCACGCACGCGTCGGGGATGACGTTGCCCGCCACCCCGCCCGAAATACCGACCGCGTTCAGGCCCTCCCGGTACTCCAGGCCGTCGATCACCGGGTAGCGGGGCTCGTACGAGGCCAGGCGGGCCAGGATCGGGGCCGCCGCGTGGATCGCGTTGGAGCCCATCCAGCTCCGCGCCGAGTGCGCCCGCTCGCCCTTGGTCCTCAGCTTCACCCGCAGCGTGCCCTGGCAGCCGCCCTCCACCTGGCCGTCCGACGGCTCCAGCAAGACCGCGAAGTCGCCCGTCAGCCACTCGGGGTGGGCCTCGGAGACGTGCTTGAGGCCGTTGAGGTCGGCCTGGACCTCCTCGTTGTCGTAGAAGACGAAGGTCAGGTCGCGGTTGGGGGCGGGGACGGTGGCCGCGATACGGAGCTGGACCGCCACACCGGACTTCATGTCGCAGGTGCCGCAGCCCCACAGCACCCCGTCCTCGTCCAGGCGCGACGGCACGTTCTCCGCGATCGGGACCGTGTCGATGTGGCCGGCGAGGATCACCCGCTCCGGACGCCCGAGATGCGTACGGGCGACGACGTTGTTGCCGTACCGGTCGACCGTGAGGTGCGGCAGCGCACGCAGGGCGGCCTCGACGGCGTCGGCGAGGGGCTTCTCGGTGCCGCTCTCGGAGGGAAAGTCGACGAGCTGCGCCGTGAGCTCGGCGGCGTTCAGGGTGAGGTCAAGCGCGGTGTCGGCCATGCCGTCGACCCTAACGCGCCAGCTCCGGGCCCCCTGTCCACACCTGGCACGAGCACCACAGCGGCCTCGGCTACCTTGTACGGCGTGCCGGAGCCGTCATCCACCCTCAAGCGTCGTGGCCGCCTCTTCCGCATCGGGGCGGCCTTCGTGGTCCTGCTCGCCCTCGCGGGCTACCTCGTGGTGCAGTACGTCACCGGAGGCAACGGACCGGGCTGCAAGGTGGTCTCGGGCAAGGACGACGGGGAGGCGTACGAGTTCACGCCCGAGCAGGCGGTGAACGCGGCGACCATCGCCGCCGTCGGCACCGGGCGCGGTATGCCCGAGCGGGCCGTGGCCATCGCCCTCGCCACCTCGCTCCAGGAGTCGGGGCTGCGCAACATCCAGCACGGCGACCTGGATTCGCTCGGCCTCTTCCAGCAGCGCCCCTCCCAGGGCTGGGGCACGAAGAAGCAGATCCTGGACCCGACGTACGCGGCGGGCATCTTCTACGAGCACCTCGCCAAGGTCCCCGACTACACCGAGCTCCCGCTCACCGTCGCCGCCCAGCGCGTGCAGCGCAGCGGCTTCCCGGAGGCGTACGCGAAGCACGAGCCGGACGCCGCCCTGCTCGCCGCCGCCCTCACCGGCACCTCGCCGGCCACGCTGACCTGCCAGGGCCGCGTGGACGCCACGACCGTCCGGGCGGCGGGGCCGGACGCCGTGCGGGCCGCTCTCGTACGGGACTTCGGCCGCGACGTGCTGCAGCCGGCCGGGGCGGAGGTGAGCGGCGGCAGGTCGAAGTCCTCGCCGTCTCCTTCCCCGAGCGCGTCGGCGGGCACACGGACGGTCACACTGCCCGTCGCCGCCGTCACCCGCCCCGCCAAGGGGCGCACCGTCCGCGAGCGCGGCTGGCAGCTGGCGCACTGGGCCGTGGCCAACGCCACCGCCCTGCACATCGAGCGGGTCTCGTTCGGCGGGCAGGAGTGGGTCGCCGGGAACACCGACAGCCAGTGGCGGACCGCCGACGGTGCGCAGGGCGGCGGGTCGGAAAAGGACGCGGGCGCCGTCCGAATCGTCACCGGGCAGTAGTACGGGGCCTCACTCGGACGGGTTGGGCACGGGCCGCGGGATGCGTGCTGTGCGCAGGTTTTCGCGCTGTCACCCTCGTATCCGCCGAAACCCTTGGGGACCAAGGGCTGTAAGGATTCGGCACACTTTCAGACCGGGGGATTTTTGCCCGGGTTTATCCGCAGCCGATAATGCGACGCATTGCCAACTCTTTACGTTTGGGCTCCGCAACCTTCGCGGGCTTCGAGCGGTAGTCACTGCGTCCGAGCCCGGACGATCAACACCCAGTCGATCAACAGGAGCATCATGTCCCTCCCCCTGACCCGTCGGATCGCCCGTGCCGCGCTGCTCGTCGCTGCGGGAGCGGCTGCCGGGGTAGGTGCGGCCGGCTCCGCGAGCGCGGCCACGAACGCACTGCCTGCCACGCCCAACCTCGGCGGGCTGACCGCCCTGGACGGGGCGAACGTCGGCAACACCGTCGACGGTGCGACCCAGAACGTCACCAAGGTCGCGGGCAGCACCGGCGGCAAGACGGTCGAGAAGGCGGTACCGGCTGCGGGCCGGACCGGTGGACAGGCCGTGAAGAAGGCGACGCCCGCGGCGCAGAAGACCGCGGGGCAAGCGGCGGGGTCGGCCGGGGGGCTGCTCGGTGACACGACCAAGACCGCGACCAAGGGTGGGCTGCCGACGGACTCGCTGACCAAGGGTGGGCTGCCGTCCGCGGAGACGCTGCCGGTCAAGGGTCTGCCGGTTGGCTGACGCCGGCGCACTTCAGAAGGGGCTCAGGGTTATCCCTGGGTCCCTTCTCGCCGTTGTCGGGTGCGGGTCCGTTGTGGCTGGTGGCGCCCACGCGGCGGAGCCGCACATCGATACGGCCCCGCGCCCCTGAAGAAGCTTCCCCTAGGCAAGTCGTGCGGTCGCCGCCCGTACCCGTTCGTCTGTTGCCGTGAGTGCCACTCGTACGAAGTTCTTGCCCGCCTCGCCGTAGAAGTCGCCCGGGGCCACCAGGATGCCCAGGTCGGCCAGGTGGGCCACCGTGTCCCAGCAGGACTCGTCGCGAGTGGCCCAGAGGTAGAGGCTCGCCTCGCTGTGTTCGATGCGGAAGCCGTGGGCGAGGAGGGCCTCGCGGAGGGACGTGCGGCGAGCCGCGTACCGTTCCCGCTGCTCACGCACGTGCGTGTCGTCGCCCAGGGCCGCCACCACCGCGGCCTGGGTGGGCATCGACGTCATCATGCCGCCGTGCTTGCGGATCTCCAGGAGGGGGGCGAGGACGGCCGGGTCGCCTGCCAGGAAGGCCGCGCGGTAGCCGGCCAGGTTGGAGCGCTTGGAGAGCGAGTGCACGGCCACGATGCCGTCGTAGGAGCCGCCGTTCACGTCCGGGTGGAGGACCGAGACCGGGTCGGCCTCCCAGCCCAGTTCCAGGTAGCACTCGTCGGAGAAGAGCAGGATGCCGTGCTCGCGGGCCCAGGCGACGATCCGGGTCAGTTCGGCCTTCGAGAGGACCTTGCCCGTCGGGTTGGAGGGGGAGTTGAGCCAGAGGAGCTTCAGGCCCTCGGGGTTGAGGGTCGTCCCCGCGGCGTCAGCCGCGAATGTCTCAGCGTCGTAGACCTCGTAGTCCGCGCGGGCCAGGCGGGCGCCGACCTCGTAAGTGGGGTAGGCCAGGCGCGGGTAGGCGACCCGGTCGCCGGGGCCGAGACCCAGCTGGGTGGGGAGCCAGGCGACGAGTTCCTTGGAGCCGACGATCGGGAGGACGTGGCGGTGGGTCACGTCACGGGCGCCGAGCCTGCGCTCGACCCAGCCGGTGATCGCGTCGCGCAGGGCCGGGGTGCCCCAGACCGTGGGGTAGCCCGGGGAGTCCGCCGCGTCGATCAGGGCCTTCTGGATCAGGTCGGGGACCGGGTCGACCGGGGTGCCGACGGAGAGGTCGACGATGCCGTCCGGGTGCGCGGCAGCCGTCTTCTTGTACGGCTCCAGCTTGTCCCAGGGGAAGGTGGGCAGGCGGTCGGAGACTGCGGACACGGGGCTATCGCTCACTTTCGGGTCGTACGGCCATACGGCAACGCCTCAGTCCCGTACGGCGATCAAGGGCTGATCAGGGCCGTACGGGACCGAGGCGGCACGGATGCTGCGGGGCTCCGGGCCGTCAGGCCTGCGGGGGCAGCGCTGCGATGAAGGGGTGATCCCGCTCGATCAGACCCAGCTTGCTCGCACCGCCCGGGGAGCCGAGCTCGTCGAAGAACTCGACGTTCGCCTTGTAGTAGTCCTTCCACTCCTCCGGAGTGTCGTCCTCGTAGAAGATCGCCTCGACCGGGCACACCGGCTCACAGGCTCCGCAGTCGACGCATTCGTCCGGGTGGATGTACAAGGACCGGGAGCCCTCGTAGATGCAGTCGACCGGGCACTCCTCGATGCACGCCTTGTCCTTGACGTCGACACAAGGCTGCGCGATGACGTAGGTCACGCTGTCGTTCCTCCTCGATTGGGCGCTGGCGGGCCTCCGTAGGCTCCGCCGCCTGGCGCGCGGGAGCGCGGCGTCGTCGATGCCCGCCCCTAGTATCTCCGTTCTTGGGCATGATCCGAACAGGAGGGGTGAACTGACCTGTGGAAATCTCGGCCGGTGGACGTCTCGAGGTCCGTATCACCGCTGCTGACGTGGGCAAACGGGTCTCTGTACGACGGTTGAGCGAACCCGGTGTCGCGGCGGAGAAGTTCACCGACACGGTGGGTGTTCTCACATCATGGGACAACGGTGTGCTGCTGATCACACGAAAGGGCGGCGAGAGCGTCCGTATCCCGGAATCCTCGCTGGTCGCGGGGAAGGTGGTGCCGGCGGCTCCGGCCCGGCGCCGGGGGCCCGCCGCCTCGTACGAGGAGCTCGCGCGCGTCTCCGCGCGCGCGTGGCGGCCGGTGGAGAGCGAGCGGCTGGGTGAGTGGGAGCTGAGGGCCGCCTCCGGCTTCACCCGGCGGGCCAATTCCGTGCTGCCGCTCGGTGACCCCGGTCTGCCGCTCGACGGGGCGCTGGATGTCGTACGACGCTGGTACGGCGACCGTGGGCTGCCCGCGTACGTCCAGACCGCGACCGGCGGCGAGGGCACGCAGGAGCTGCTCTGTGCCGAGCTGGAGCGGCGCGGGTGGGTGCGTGAGGTGACGGCCGAGCTGTGGATCGGGGCGCTGGCGCCGATCGCGGACCGGGACGAGGGTGCCGGGGTCGTGCTGTCACGCGAGGCCGACGAGGCGTGGCTTTCGCGGTACCAGCGCAAGGGGGTGAGCGAGGTGGCGCTGAAGGTGCTGAAAAGCGGGCCGTCGGTGTGGTTCGCGACCGTGCCGGGCGCGGATGCTCCCGCGGCGATCGGGCGGTGTGTCGTGGACGGGCGGTGGGCCGGGTTCGCCGCGGTCGAGGTGGATCCGGCGCTGCGGCGGCGAGGGCTCGCGTCGACCGTGATGGCCGCGCTGGCCCGGCGGGCGCTGGACGAGGGCGCCTCGGCGGCCTGGCTGCAGGTCGAGGAGGAGAACGCGGGGGCGCGGGCGCTGTACGCCGGAATGGGCTTCGGCGCGCACCACGCGTACCACCACTACCGGGAACCGGTGGCCACCGGCAGCGGCCGGTAACCGATCGCCGTGAGAGGGCACGACCCAGCTATGCGTCCCCCGTATCCCCCACCACCCGAGCGGTCCGCGGAACTCCGACAGCGGTTCGCCGAAGAGGCACGGTCCGAGCGGCCCGATCTGTCCACGCTCTGTCTGCTGGTGGGCGCGGAGGCGGACGGGGCGCTGGACGAGACGGGCATGGACGCGGCGCAGATGGAGCTGGACCGGTTGGCGGGACAGCTGCCGTTCCGGCCGGGCGGGCCGATGTCCTGGGCGACCGCGCTGCACCATCTGCTGGGCGCCGGGGAAGGGTTCCGCGGCTCCCCCGCCGACTATCAGCGGCTGGAGTCCTCGCTGCTGCACGAGGTGCTGCGGCGGCGGCGCGGGCTGCCGATCCTGCTGTCGGTGGTGTGGATGGAGGTCGCGCGGCGGGCGGGGGCGCCGGTGTACGGGGTCGCGCTGCCGGGGCACTTCGTGGTCGGGTTCGGGCCGCAGGAGCAGCAGGTGCTGGCCGATCCGTTCGACGGGGGGCGGGTGCTCAGCGGGAGTGACGCGGAGTTGTTGGTGGCAGGAGCCACGGGGGCGCCCTTGCATCCGTCGATGTTGACGCCGGCGGATCCGTTGGATGTGGTGCAGCGGATTCTCAACAACATCCGCGCGTGGGCCGCCGCCCGACCCGAGCGGTCGGACGTGGGGCTGTGGGCGGTGGACCTGTCACTCCTGCTGCCCTCGCATCCGGCGCGGCTGCGGTACGAGCGGGCTCAACTGTTGGTGCAACGGGGAGAGTTCGTCACGGGGGCGGCCGAACTCGACGCGTACGCGGACGTGGTGGCCGCCGTGGACGAACCGGCGGCACAACGCGTGCGACGACAAGCCCAGTCGGCGAGGGCCATGCTCAACTAGGCACCGGTACGAGGGGTCAGAGCCAGCCCTTCTCCCGTGCGATCCGTACGGCTTCGGCCCTGTTCCGCACCGCCAGCTTCTGGATCGCCGTCGAGAGGTAGTTCCGTACCGTGCCCTGGGACAGATGGAGCGCCGCTGCCAGTTCCGCGTTGGTCGAGCCGTCGGCCGCCGCGCGCAGGACCTCGCGTTCGCGGTCCGTCAGGGGGTTGGCGCCCTCCGCCAGGGCCGCTGCCGCCAGGGTGGGGTCGATGACGCGCTCGCCGGCCAGTACCTTCCGTACCGCCTCCGCCAGTTGGGCCGCCGGGGCGTCCTTCACGAGGAACGCGTCGGCTCCCGCCTCCATGGCCGTACGAAGGTAGCCGGGGCGGCCGAAGGTCGTGAGGACGACCAGTTTGACGGCCGGGAGCGCCTTGTGGACCTGGGCCGCCGCCTCGATGCCCGTGCAGCCCGGCATCTCGATGTCGAGGAGGGCCACGTCCACCTGGTGCTGCCGTACCGCCGCCAGCACCTCGTCGCCGCGCGCCACTTGGGCGACGACCTCGATGTCGGGCTCGAGGCCGAGCAGTGCGGCCAGTGCCTCGCGGACCATCGACTGGTCCTCGGCGAGCAGCACCTTGATCGTAGGGCTCATGCCCCGGATCCTAGGGCCTGCCAGACGCCACGGGGCAGGCGGGAATCGTCAGGCAGGCCCGGTGGGCGGCGTCCCGTTCGCGGGGACTCGGGCGACCAGGCGGAAGCCGTGCTTGGTGCGGCCCGCCCCCAGGGTGCCGCCCGCCTTCTCCAGGCGTTCGGTCAGGCCGGTCAGACCGTTGCCGGGGCCCTTGCCCGAGCCGCCGGAGCCGTTGTCCTCGACGGAGAGTTCGAGGACCTGGCCGTCCAGGGTCTGGCGGCGCAGGACCTCCACCGTGCAGCGGCTCGCACCGCTGTGCCGTACGACGTTGGTGACCGCCTCGCGCAGCGCCCAGGCGAGGGCCGTCTCGCTCTCCTCGGGGATGTCGGTGAGGTCGGGTTCGGCGGGCACCTCCGCGATGACGGAGGCCGCGGTCAACGCGACCTGTGCGCCCGCCAGTTCGTCGGACAGACGGGTGCGGCGGTAGCCGGAGACGGCCGCGCGGACGTCGACGAGGGCCTGGCGGCTGACCTGCTCGATGTCGGCGACCTGCTGGGCCGCCTTCTCGGGGTGGTCGGGGAGCATACGACCCGCCAGCTCGCTCTTCAGCGTGATGAGCGAGAGGGAGTGGCCGAGGAGGTCGTGCAGGTCTCGGGCGAGGCGCAGGCGCTCCTCGTTCGCGGCCAGTTGGGCGACCGTGGCGCGCGCCTTGCGCAACTCCACCGTCGTGCGCACCAGTTGCTTCACGCCCATCATCGCGAAGCCCAGGAGCAGCACCACCAGGACCAGGCTCCAGTCGTCCCACCCGACGTGCAGGCCGACCAGGAACATCGCGAGGGTGTTCAGCCCGACCGCCCAGTACGCGAGCCGCTGCGGCAGAGTCGCGCCGCAGGTGACGGAGACGTACACGAACAGGCCGAGCCAGGCGCCGCCGAGGGTGAGGCTCAGGACGACGGCGATCGTGCCGAGCAGGACGACGAAGGCGCCGACGGTCCGGCCGCCGAACGGCCGGCCCATGTTCCGGAAGACCAGGGTCAGATAGACGCCGGTGAAGGAGACCAGGGCCACCCAGCCGGCCGCGATCGCGGCCGCCGAGTGGTGGCCGGAGTTCAGGTCCTGCACCGGCGCGCCGAGGAAGATCAGCCAGGGCAGGATCCAGACGATCTTGCGCATCGCCTCGGCCCGGTTGCGGGGCTCCTGCCCCACCCGGATCGCGTTCTCGGCCCGGAGGTCCGCGGGCAGCCCGTCGTCCGTCATCGTGCTCACGCCTTCAGCGTGTCCTTCCGGTACAGCCAGGCCGCGCCGCCCGCGAAGATCAGGAAGAAGGCGACGAGGATGGCGATGTCCTGGGCATGGGGGGCCTGGCTCTGCTCGATGGCCCGTCCGAGGGCAGCGTACGCGTGCGTGGGCAGCCACTTCGCGATGTCCTGCAACCAGGTCGGGAAGGTGGAGGACGGCATCCACAGGCCGCCGAGGATCGACAGTCCGAAGTAGACGATCATGGTGATCGGGCGGACCGCGTCCCCGGAGGCGAGGTAGCCGATGGCGACGCCGAGCGCGGCGAAGACGAAGCTGCCGGCCCAGATGGCGCCGGTGAGGGCGAGCCACTGCCAGGCGTCCAGGCGTACGCCCTTCACGGCCGCGGCGACCAGGAACACCACGACGATGGACGGCAGGCTCACCACGGCCGCGCCGGCCGTCTTGGCGAGGACATAGCCGCGCCCGGGCAGCGTGGTCAGCCGCAGCTGCCGTACCCAGCCGCCCTCCCGCTCCTTGGCGATGCGCTCGCTGTTGCCCATCAGGACGGCGGTCAGAGCGCCGAAGGAGGCCATCGAGACCATGACGTACTTCGCGACGCTCAGTCCGGTGCCGTCGACGTTCCCCGTCTGGTTGGAGACGAGCAGGAAGATCACCGACGGGTAGATCACCGAGAAGAACAGGAACTTCCGGTTGCGCAGGGCGCGGGTGAGCTCCAGCTTGATCAGGCTGTTCATGACTGCTTGGCCTCCTCGGCGGCGGTGATGGCGACGAAGGCCTGCTCGAGCCCGAGCCCGGCGACTTCGAGGTTGCGGGGGTAGAGGCCGAGGCCGTAGAGGGCGTGGACGGTCGCGTCGGCGTCGGTGGACTGGATGCGGACGGTCTGGCCGGAGATGTCGATCGAGGTGAGGAAGGGGAGGCCACGCAGGGGTGCCTCGTCGATGGCGCCTTCGAGGTCGAACGACACCCTCCGCGCCCCCGCCTTCGCCTTGATCTCGGCCGCCGTGCCGTCCGCGAGGAGCCGGCCCCGGTGCAGGACCAGGACCCGGTCGGCGATGGCGTCGGCCTCCTCCAGGTAGTGCGTGGCGAAGAGGACCGTACGGCCCTGGTCGGCCTGTTCGCGCATGGTCGCCCAGAAGGCCTGGCGGGCCGAGACGTCCATGCCGGTGGTCGGCTCGTCCAGGACGATCAGGTCGCTGTCGCCGGCCGTGGCGAGGGCGAAGCGGACGCGCTGGGCCTGGCCGCCGGAGAGCTTGTTGACCTTGCGGTCGGAGATCTGGGCGATGCCGGCGCGGGCGAGGACGTCGCCGGCCTTGTACGGCTTCGGGTGCAGAGCGCAGGCCAGCTTCACCAGCTCGGCGACCGTCACCTCGTCCATCAGCCCGCCGCTCTGCAGCATGGCGCCCACGCGTCCGGCGACGATGGCCTCGCGCGGGCTGGTGCCGAAGACCCGGACCGTGCCGCTGTCGGCGTGCTTGAGGCCGAGCAGCAGGTCGAGGGTGGTGGACTTGCCGGCCCCGTTGGGCCCCAGCAGGGCCACGGTCTCGCCCGGGTGCAGCGCGAGGCTCAGCCCGTCGACGGCCCGTACGGTCCCGTAGGTCTTGCTCACCTGGTCGAAGCCGACCACCGGGGCGGTGGTGGCCGCTGTCGCTGTCGTCGTCATGTCCACCATGGTGGCCGCGAAGGCCCAGGTCGGGGCAGTGTCGGCGGTCCTGAGTGCCGGATGACAGATGTCATGCCGGGGACGGTGACATACGACGAGAGGGCACCCGGCGAGTGCCGGGTGCCCTCTCTCGGCCGTGCCGGGCTAGGGCCTGCTGCGAAAGTCCCGCCTGCCCCGCGACGCCCGGCACGCGCTCTCGACGCACCGGGCACAAGCCCGAGTACGTCCAGTACGAGGGCCTGCACCCGGCACGCC
>NZ_JBSFHA010000031.1:0-103001 GCF_053596855.1 Streptomyces sp. NPDC001617 | reverse complement strand
AGCCCGCCCCCTTGCGCATACCGCATGAAGACGTCGTACCGCAGGGATCACGACCCGTCACCACAGCCCGGACATCCCCGATTCAACCTGAGTAGCACCTGTCGGTTACCGCGATCACGAGACGAGTTGAGCTACTGGCAGAGATCATGTGCCCGTGAATGTTGCGCGATTGGTCCTTGACTACGTGAAGGCGTTGGCTTGGCCCGCCATAGTGCTCGTCGTGATGATCTTCTTCCGAGACGAGTTCCGGAAGCTCCTGAGGCGGCTCAAATCCGCAAAGGGTGGTGGAGCCGCTGTCGAGTTCTCGGAGGAAGTGCAGGCCGTCGCTGAGGAGGCTCGCGCGGCAGTCGAAGCTGAGGTCCGTGACACCAGTGAACGGGTGCAGGAAGTTCGGGCCGCTTTCGAAGCAAGCCGGCAGGCGTCCCGCGCAGCCGCGGATGCGGCCTCGGAACCGCTGACACTTCACGAAAACGGTGTTCCGCCTAGCGGCCAAGGTGAACCCAACCACTTGGACCCTTCCGCCGACCAGAGAGGCTTGCGCGCCGAACAGATGGCGCAACAAGGGATCGCCCTAGTCAACGCCATGCAAGCAGAGCTGGAACAGCTACTTCAATCCGTATTGTTCTCTCCTGCCGCACCCATGGATGCGCTGCGGTCCATGGCGCGCGAACACCCTGCGGCAGCCATCATGGCCGCCTACCGCGAGGTTGATATGCGGATGGAGTCGTTGGTGCGGAAGGTCATTCGCGCAGCCCGCGCAAGGGGAGAGACAGTCGAACGCCCCCGGATGCCTCGAAGCCAACTGACGCTTCTGGTGGCGTCTGGACTGCCTGCCGATGTCGCCGACGTGATCACGGGGCTTTCCCGACTACGAAACGAAGTGACGCACGGTGGCAGCGTGCAAAGCTCGGCTGCGATCGACTACATCAGTGCCTGTGCGGCGGCACTGAACCTGTTGTCTCTGTACGAGCAGCGCCTTTTGCCACCCGATGAAAGTCAGCCGTCGCCTCTCCCATGAAGCGCCCCGCTCACCCTGTCCCGTGCGGTAGCCCGTTATTTCGAATCCTTCGGTCCTTAAATCACCCTAGAGAGTCTTCCTCTCCCACCGGGGGCCACTCGCGCGTCCCCCACCGAATTTCTTCAAATAGCGATTCAAACTCTTTCTCGGCAGAGATTGAGAACGTCGCGTGAGCGTCGAGCAATCGCCAAGCAGTCCAGGTTACCGAGTCTTGCATTTCTCTCAGGAAGTTTCCTTCGCTGAGCTTCCGGACTTCACCGCCGTGGGCGACGACGCTCCTGGCTGAGTAGATTTCTTCGTACTCTTTCGCACGCTCCGATCTTGCTCGGGGATCTGGTTCAAGAAGAGCGTACCGCTCTTTCATAGCGCGTCCAGGTAGGGCAGATTTGGATCCCAAGAGAGCATCCAGTGCTACGCCCGCCGCAAGTGCTGCATCATCCTGCGCTGAAGCCCAGTAACTTTCAGCGAACCAACGTGCAGCTACATGCAGTCGACGCAAGAAGCTATTTTCTTGTGCAAGACATTTCTCGACGGCATTGTAAAGCGGATGGTCGGCGAGCAGCTCTTTGAGAGGTATTGGCTCTTCTCCTCGCCACTGAATTCCCCCATTGCTTCCGATAGCGTCCACCACCAACGGGTTCGATATTAGTTCAGCGTGATCACCCGACTCCCTGAGACCAGCCTCAATGGCCTTCCGATCCAGCGTGATCCCTCGGAGGCCCGGACGATTCGTGTCCCCTCGAAGGGACCACAAATTGCGGTCGCCCTTGTTGGTGACTAGCATCATTGTCAGGTCCACCAGGACCTGAAGATTCCGTGCAGCTTGCTTTCGGGCCTTACCTCGCTGTCCCGGGACGAGGGCAGCAAATCCGACTCGCGGCTCCCTATGTTTGAGTTCGCTTACGTAAGCCGCGATCCGATCTTTATGCGCCTGCGCTCGACCTCCCAGATTTTGAACAGCATCAAGAAATGCGTCATCGAGGAGGCCGATTACATTCTTTTTCCCGACCCTTAGCGGTTCCCCCGACCAGGCGATGTTCGAAACAGGGAAGACGACGAGAGATGGCTCAGTGTATATAATGCGCGCGAGTAGCCCTCTCGCTACTTTCTCCTTCTCGTCGGATTTGTAGGCGAAGGCGATAAGTGTCGCCAAGAATCCCCAAAGCTCTTCCAGGTTCCATCGGTCGCGCACCTGTGACTGCTTGGCGAGTAGCGCATGAAGCTCCTCCAGCCTCTCGACCCCCTCGATCGATAGGCGCACTGAACCATTTGGCGAGGAAATGGCGGCAGCCTGAGAGTGTCGGTAGGATTCAGAACACCAGCCGTAATCCCATGGCCTCGGGTTGTCTGAGTCTTCAGCGGCAGCGACAGCGACCAAAACCAGTTCAGTTGCTTTGTTGTGCACCTTTTCCATGTTGATAGTCTGACAGTTGCGAGCCTCGCAATCAGCTGAATTATGGAAAGATCATGCCGCCGGAGCACCAAGATATGGCACCCTCGTGCTAGCGAGGGACGGCACAGTCCCAGGACCGTGCCACTCTCGTGCCAGAAGTGCGAAAGGCCCCCGACCAACTACCCAGGTCAGGGGCCGTTCTCACTGCTCACAATGCGGAGGCGGTGGGATTTGAACCCACGGTGACATCGCTGCCACGACGGTTTTTAAGACCGTTCCCTTAGGCCGCTCGGGCAACCCACCTGGTGCCCCGGCCACCAGGGGCGGAGCGGTACAGCCTACCGGGATCGGACCGAATGCCAGGGCCGTGGTCCACACAGGGTCCACTGGCCTCGCCTCGGTCGCCCGGCCGGCTACTCGTGATCAGTAGCCAGGACACGTCTCTGTACCGGCGCCCGAGCCCATCCCGGTAGTGCTCAGGCCATGAGACCAGCAAAGAAGACGAAAGCACCACCGATCGCAGCGAGCAGGAAGGAAAGCTGGACAAAGCGATGCTTCCGCCATGCGATCTTGCTCATGTTGATGAGTTGACGGGATAGGACCGGCAGCATGTCCTGCTGCTGAAGAGCAGTTTCGAGGTTTCCGGCCTCCCAGAACTGCAAGTGGCCAAAGTAGATGAAGCTCTGGTGAGCCTCTTGCTTCAGGGTGGCATAAGAGCGGAGCCGGGGTGTGACAACGAGGATGGCCAAGACAGCCCCGGCAAGGATCAACAGGGCACCGGTCCACAGCAGGGACCTGGCGCCCCAGCCATGGAGGCTGCCAAACAGGCGGCCTTTATCGGACAGGGCCACGATGCCCGCCAGGGCCGCAGACTCCAGCGTGAGCGCGAAGGAAGCTTTGGCATCCACGCGTCCCGTCCACTCACCGAGAGCGGCATGGATTCTCCAGGCGGTGTCCTGGGCGTCTCGTACCGAGGTCACAGCACCCACGTCCAACCCGACTTGTAGACCGTCAAGCTCTCACCACCGACCTCGCGGGTGTATGGCCCATCCCACATCAGTTTCCGGTCCTCGCCAGTTCCGTTGTACTTCGAACTGTCCGCCATGCTCTTGAAAACTGTTTCTGTGATGTACGTTCGGGCCGAGGTACGAATGTCGCTGAGCTTCGCGGCGACGTTTGGCGCGCGGCCAATGGAGATTAGGTCATTGCTCCCTTGAACGCCGCCGCGGACGATCAGTGCCGTGCCGGAGTCGATGCCGACGCAGTGCTTCACGATGAAGCCCTGGTTCTTGATCGACGGCAGGTTCGCCTCCACCTTGGGACGCACGATCTTGGTCACCACATGGTTGATCTGCAGAGCGCACTTGGCTGCGTCGGTGTTCTTGGTCGATCCCATGAAGATCGCCATGACACGATCACCGTCGAAGCTGCGGATCTTCCCACCTCTGGCCTTGATCACTCGACATGTGGCATCAAGGTAAGCCCGCATGACCTTCGCCGCGGTCTTGCGGCTGAAGTCTCGAGCAAGTCCCGTGGAGTCAGCAAGGTCTGCATACAGGTAGACCGCGTCAACCTCCACAGCGCCATTCTTCAGTTTCACGTCCTCTGTGGTGGGCACCACCGTGCCCCTACGGACATCCCAGTCCGAGCACACAACATCCGTGACGGCCTTGGTCACATCATCGGCAAGACCCATCAAGGACTCCTATCCACGCAATGGGTTGAGGCGCGGACAAGCTAGCAGGTAGCACTGACAATCCCCGCTGACCTGCTGCCTGTTGGGGGCAGACGTCCGTTGTCAGTGCGCGGTGCTACGTTGCCCAGACTTGAGCTGAACGCACCAAGAGGGGCGGCCGTGAGCCTGAAGGGCAAGATCGAGCAGAACCTTCGGGATCTGGTCGGATACGACTGGCAGATCCGCAAGGGCACGACTGTGCCGCGTACTGAAGGGGTCGTCCTGCGTAACGGCGCCGTCAAGCTCGATGCCGTTTACCTCTACGCAGACATGACGGGTTCGACGCGGCTTGTCTCAGACTTCGAACCGGGTGCGGCAGCCAAGGTGATGCGTGCCTTCATCAGCACTGCATGCCGGGTGGTCAGGCACTACGACGGCCACATCCGCAGCTTCGACGGCGATCGTGTCATGGCCATCTTCGTCGGCGAGAACAAGAACACGCGCGCAGTTGAGGCAGCACTCGACATCAAGTGGGCGACCGACAACTTGGTTCGTCCAGCCCTGGCAAGTCGCCTGCCTTCTCTGGCCCGGCAGGGCTTCGTACTGAGCCACGTGACCGGAGTAGCGGCCGGATCAGTGTTCATCGCACGCGCGGGCATCCATGAGCACAACGACCTCATCTCAGTCGGTAGCGCGGCCAACGTGGCCGCAAAGCTCAGCGACATCCGCGAAACCCCACAGAGCAGGACATACATCACCCCAGCCGTCTTCAACACCATGAGCGCATCACGCAAAGTCTGGGACGGCAAGCAAGTATGGGAACCGCACACCGCCAAGGTCGGCGGCGAAAGCATGGCTGTCTACCGCTCTTCCTGGGGATGGGTGATCAAGTAACACTGCTCCATGCACCTCGCCCAGGTCCTGACAGCCACGCAGTGCCCATATACCGCGTGGCCCTGAAGGAGAAGGCCATCTCAAGTAGCGATCATGGGCATGTGTACACATGCCATAGGTCGCGCCTGATGGCCGTGGTGCAGAGCAGGTCGAACGTTGTTGTGAACAAGCATGGAGGCACGGTGGGGTCGGAGAACGAGCGTATCGGCGTCGTGCTCGTCCACGGATTCATTTCCTCGCCGACCGTGTGGAACAACTTCGAGCGGCTCATCGCCAGCGATTCGGACCTGGACTTCGTCAGCCCCCTGCCCTTCAAGTACGCCTCGCCCAAGCTGCTCTTCAATCCCATGCGGCGGGTTCCAGATCTCGACGACGTCGCGGACAGTCTTCGGGGCTATCTAGCTGTCGAGGCAGGAAAGTACGAGCGGTTGGTGCTGGTCTCACACAGCCAAGGCGGTCTGGTCGTACAGCGTTATCTTGCACGCACGCTTAGTCGCGGGCTGGGCCTTGAACTCGCCCGAATCAAGGGGATCATTCTGTTCGCGTGCCCGAACGACGGCTCCGAGTTCCTCTCGTCGGTCCGTCAACACTGGTCACCTCTCAACCCTCAACTGCGTGGTCTGGAGCCGCTCAGGAACGAGGTGAAGGACACACAGAGCAGGGTGATCAGCCAGATTGTGCATGCCACCGTGCTCGCCCCCTCCTCTTGCCCTATCCCCATTGCGGCCTACGCGGGCGAATCGGACAAAATCGTCACCCGCGCCTCCGCGCAAAGCATCTTCCCGGACGCTGGCGTCCTTCCCGGTGATCACTTCACGATCGTGCAGCCGGACTCCGCCTCACACCGCTCATACACCACGCTGAAGCACCGATTGCTAAGTTTCCACAGCGCAGCACCCGTATCAGAACCGCAGTTGGCCGATGCGGTGCACCAGATCGGGAACGCAGTCCAAGAAGCCTTCACACAGCTGGATGTCACCGACACACGGGGACCGCGTCGCTCGCCGCCGATGCCCGACATGGCTCTACAGGTAGAAGCACTTCTTGACGGACTGGGCCTTGGTGACCACAAGAAGGCTGAACGGCGCGTGAACCGGCTATTCCTGCCACTCTCCCGAGATCAACATCGGGCTGCAGTGGAGGCGATGATCTGGGTAGCCACGACGACCGATGACCACACAACCCAGCTTCTCGCTTGCACGCTGCTGGAAGCCGTCGGCCGGCTGGATCCAATGCTGATCAAGATCGAGGATGTGGAAGGGCTAGCTCGATCTGACGGTGACTCCCTGCGCAGCTCGGCTGCCGTGTTGATGTGGCAGTGGGCAGATTCGATTCCCGGGCAGGTGCCCATCCCCTTGCTGGGCAGGCTTACTTTGCCGAGCACCGAGGATTGGTACGTCCATGCTCCCGCTAGAGCGGGTGCGAAACAACTACTGCTCCGTCGAGCTGCAGCTCGCGCGATCTTCGACAGGATGGCGGCAAGCCGTGATCAGGATGACCGAGACTATGCCGTAGTAGACCTGTTGCAGGTGGCCGCGGTAGAGCCGCGCGCTGTGCCTGCTGATCTAGCACGGAAGCTGGCCCGTGACCAAGACAAATCTGTAGCTACCCGGGCAGCGGAACTACTGCGCCTGGTAGATGGCGTAGGGGAAGCCGATCGCGGGACGTACTACAGCCAATTTGGGTTGTGAGGGCGTACTTGTACAAGAGTCAGGAGCCAGCCCGCGCAAAGACCCTGGAGACGGGCGACCCTCGGGACATCTCGTCAGGTTGACGTGAAAACGCCCGGACTTGCTTCCACGCGTCGGACTGGTCTGAGATCCTGGAGTCCGATCGAGAGGGGCCGCAGGTATGGAGTGGAAGACCCACGGTGAGCGACAGATCTACACCAACAAGTGGGTGAATCTGTGTCTGGTCGACGTCCAGCAGCCTGACGGACGCAGGTGGGAGTACCACGTCGTTCGCCTTCGCCACCTGGCCGTGGCCGCCGTGGTCAACGACCGTCAAGAGGTCTTGATGATGTGGCGGCACCGCTTCATCACCGACTCGTGGGCCTGGGAGTTGCCCATGGGCCTGGTGGAAGAAGGCGAGACCCCGGAAGAGGCTGCTGGCCGCGAGGTCCTGGAAGAGACAGGCTGGCGCCCCGGCCCCATCAAGCCCCTGATCTACGCCGAGCCGGCCAACGGGATCACCGACTCACAGCACCACGTCTTCCGGATCGACGGCGCTACCTACGCCGGGCCGCCCACGGAGAAGAACGAGTCCGACCGCATCGAGTGGGTTCCCCTCTCAGAGGTGCGAGGCATGATCGACCGCCGGGAGGTCGTCAGCAGCGGCTCACTCGTCGGTCTGCTCTACCTGCTCATGGACGAAGCGATCCGCTGACCGGCGGGAGGAGTGCCCGTAGCCGCGCCTCGAAGGCCAGGGCTACGGGCTCCTGCCTGTGCGGGGCCAACTGCTCGTAGAACTCCCTGAGATGACCTGACACGCGCTCGGAGGTCACCGCCGACGCCGGTTCCAGTGCTTGTGTGGCGGTCTCGCATGCCTGGTCAAGCTTGCCCTGCTCCAGCTGCGTGCGGGCAAGCCAGAATGAGTGAAACGCCCGGCCGCGCTGGTTGGTGCGGGCCTCGCGCCGCAACGCGTCCGCGATCAGGGGTTCGGCGGTAGCTGCTTCGCCCAGTCGCCCGTGAGCGATCCCCGTGTCCACGATCAGCTTCGTCTCGTCGAAGTACGTCACCCAGGACGGGTCCGGGTCGTTCACTCGAATCCGCTCGAAGTGGCGGTGCGCCTCCCCAATGGCCCGGTGGGTGGAGTCCGTGTTGCCGAGCGTGGCGTGAGCGAAGGCTTCGCGCATCGACAGCATGGACAGGACCCGTGGCGTGGTGTCGACGGCCGAACGGGCCTGGTCCTGGGCGGCAGTCACGAAGGCCAGCGAGTCAGCGGGCTTGTCCTGGTATGTGCCCTGCAAGCTCATGCAGGCAAGGACGTTGGCCATGAACTGGCGATCGTCGATCTCCTTGGCCAGTTGCAGGGCTTCGGTGAAGTACGCGCGGGCCTGGTTGTACTGGCGGGCGTCGAAGTAGGTCCAGCCAGTGAGGCGTGCCAGTTCGGCCGCGATTCCGTACAGGCTTTTCTGGATGGACGGCGGTCGGTTCTCTTTCAAGAGACCTACGACATGGCGGAGTTGTCCGACGATGGCCGGCCGCAGTGCCTCGCCTCCGTGCTGGTCGTCTCGTCGCCAGTAGTCCTCGATGGAGGAGCGGAAGGCTTCAAGTGTGGCCGCGTTCAGGCTCGTTCGCGTGGCCAGGGCCAGGATGCTGTCCACATCAGGGCCGGGTAGGGCGGCGGGAGTCTGCGGCTCAGGCTCTCGCTCCTGGGGAGCCTCTCGCTCGGTGACCACGAGGGCTTGAGGTGTCTCCCACGTCCGACGGGCAAGCCCGAGCATGTGTCCTGGGATGCGTAGGCCATCCGCAATGCGCTCGATGACATCCATGTGGAGCAACTGGCGTTGTCCAGCGATGACTTCCCCGACACGGCTGGGAGTCAGCTCACAGCGTCTGGCGATCATGGATGGGTAGATGCCCGCTTTGGTCTTCACGAGCCGGAAGACTCTGGCGAAGTCCCGCACTCGACACGCGTCGATCATCTCGGGATCGGTGAGCAGCCGGGCTGGCAGCTCCTGCGGCCGGTCTGCGTCGGGCATCGGCAAGCTCCCACACTGCGAGGGCTACGCAACGTCGCTGGTTCTCTACTTGCCGCGATATTACCCAAGTTGGGTAATCAGCCTGACCTTTTAGCAAGGGTCCCCGGGTCGCGATGCTCGTTTCATGGCGAGCAACCAGCAGACCAGACCAGGCATCGGTGAACTGGCGAAGGACAGCGCCCGAGACCGGATCGGCGTCGTCATGGGTGAGGTCGGCGGTCGGGTGCAGATGAGGCCGATCGGCGGCGGCACGGAATGGGAGGCCATGCCGGACAAGGTGGTGGCGCCGAGTCCACGGGAGGAACTGAGCGCGCGCCTGGCCATCAGGAACGGCAACAGTCGGGATGGGCTGTGATGCGCGCTGTCGCCCGGTACGCAGGAGTCCTGTTCGTGATCATGGTCAGCGGCTCGTGCGGCCTGGTCATCGGTATGGCTCTCGCCATGGGCCAGTAGACGGGCCGCCCCGGACGGGTGCCAACTCCCCGGCTCCCCCTTCCCCGTTCGGGGTCGGCCATCCAACCCACGCACCGTCACACACAAGGAGTACTCGCATGACGGCAACGGCGAACGATCAGAAGACCGGTCGCGCAGTGGCTGGTGAGGAGCTGTTCGAGAGCCTCACCCACTTCGTGGTCGTCCACAACGGGCAGTCGCGCCAGCGCGCCGAACGGATCGCGGACCAGGCGGTCGCCTTCCTGGTCACCGCGGCCACAGCCACCGTTCCCATGGTTCCGTCGGACGACGTGGACCTCGGCCTGCACGCCCTCATCCTGCACACGCGAGAGTACGCGAGGCTGTGCGACCGGTACGCGGGCCGCTTTCTGCACCACAACCCGAAGCCGGGCGGCGGGCCCCGTGACACGGAGAAGGTCATCACCTCGGCGCGTGCCATGAAGGCGGCCGGGTTCATGGTCTTCGATGACCTGTGGATCGTGGACGGCAGGAACCTCGCGCAGTGCGACTCGGACTGCGGCCGTCCCTACGGTCAGGCGTAGCACACGACAGCAGCGACGCGGCCGGCCTCGAATCGTGGTCGGCCGCGTTCGCCTGGAAGGAGAACAGACGTTGTCCGGGTCATCCCCTGAACTGCCGATCGTGGTGCTCGACGCGCTCATGCCGACGGCCCAGCGCCTGGTCCTCAACCGCCGGGGCTCCATGGTCTGGGAGGTGGAGAGCCATCGAGGCCACTACGCCGTGAAGGTCGGCTATCCGATCGAGGCCACGGCCGACTGGTCCGCCCAGCCCTGGACCGCCCTCGCACCCGCACGCGAAGGGGCTGTGCTCCATCGCCTCGGCTTCGTCGACTTCGCGTACGGCGAGTGGGAGCGCGGAACCTGGAACTTCCAGCCGTGGCGTGAAGGGCCGGACCTGTACCAGCTGTGGGAGCCATGTCGTCGGCCTGGCTCGTCCATCGCACCGCACACCAGCGTGGCGCTGGGCTGCGTCGAGGCACTGGCTGAACTCCACGCCAGGGGATGGGCCCACGGTGACCTACAGCCCGCCCACTTCATCATCGGGACGGAGCGAACCCACCTCATCGACCTCGCTCTTGCCCAGGGCGCGCCCGTACCCGAGGGGTACGACTTCCCGTTCCGCGGCTGCCTCGTCCACTACGAGGCACCCGAGATCGCCCGGAGCGTACTCGACACGGGCGAAGCCGAGCCGACACCGGAAGCCGACGTCTACGCGCTCGGCGCCTCGCTCCTCATCTCCGCCACCGGCTGGCGGGCAATGGAGTACCCGGACGACGCTCCCCGCCCGGTGCAGAGAGAGGCCGTAGCGAACGGTCGGCGACGGCCGGTCAAGGCGCCAGGGGAATTGGGAGAACTGATCGACGCGATGCTCAGCCACGCGCCAGAGGACCGACCCACCATCTACGAGGTGGGCAAAGCCTTGAGCTGACTACGAAGCGCCGGTACACCGACGCCGCTCCTACGACTACACCCGACAAACGAAGACCGGACCACCCCTCAGCCTGGACAGCATTCCGGGTGGTCCGGTCGCGGAAGCCCTGATCAGGACCCCGATGCCGATGGTACCGGGGTAGTTGGCGTGCCCGGATGTGGGTGCGGCTGTAACCCCGGCTCCGCGTTGTCGAGTTGGAGAGGGTTCTGACCTGAACCGCCGAAAGTCAGCCACGGCGGCGAGTGCGCCGACTGAGCACCCGCCACGTGTGTTTCCAGTAACCCCCGCCGGCCTCAGCCACGCTTCCTCCATCGTCACAGGCCGCGCCTCGCCCCGGCCTGGGCGTCACCCGTGCAGCATGGCAACTGGGCTCAGACTGCGTCGCTGGGGTCCTGCGGCGTTGAAGCGGTGGGCAGTTGGTCGGCGCGATCGTGCTTGGTGGGCGTCGGCCTGGTCCTGGTGGTCGGAGTGGTCGGGTTGCTTCCTGCTCTGGTTGTCCGCCTTGGCATGGCTGCGCGCTGAGCGGGTGGGGGCCGCCGGAGCGGTGGCGGAGACAAGGAGCGGCGGCGGCCCTTGGCCGCCAGCGCGCGCGGCCCGCCGTAGGCGGGCCGCCTTGATCCAGTAAAGAAACTCTGAACAGCTCAGATCGTCTAGGGCAGACGTCAAGCATCACCCGACGCCAACCCGTCAAGCATCACCTGAGACTCGACACGCTGCTCTAGGCCCAAGGCCGGTCATGCGCCCATGCGATGTCCGCGCCTTCCCAATCCGCTCCGCGTCTCCGCAACCGTTATAGAGATGGATGGGAGCATTTCTGCCTATTTGCTCCGGCGCCGGCGAACTTTATCCACAGGTAAATCGGTCCAGGGTTGGAGCTGGGGAGTGGCGAGGGTCACATTTTCTCGGGGTCACACCAGACCCGAAAAGCGAACCTCTATAGGCACCCCTCGACGTGAGGGGCGGAACATAGCCGACGATCGCCGGTTAGCCAAACCGGCGATTCTCCGGACCATTGATGTTCCTCGGCGAACGAAGGGAGATGTGTGGTGTTGGTTGCAAGGCGTGGGGGCGGTGAAGTGTCCGTTCGGATTCAAGCGGAGCGCGCCGCATGCAATCCGACCTCTTCGCCTCGCCGTGGGCCTGGATCTCTCGGTTCGCTCTGTTCGCCGAGTGGGCGCCAGTTGGTCACGCCTCCCGCCATGCGGGCCGCACAGAAAGGTTCTTGCCCGCTGGACGGGAGCGTGAGGCCGGAGCCTTCGAACGTGTCCGGTCGGAGCGGTAGACCTGACTCACCAGGCGCGATGGCTGCTGGTTGGCCTGCGCGGGCAAGCCCGGATTCGCCTGACCCTGGGCGGCGCGATGACACGGAAAAGGCACGGAAGCAAGGCGGGGAGCGGAAAATGACCGAGCATGAAATAGCCGTGCTGGATGCGGAGTTGACCGACGTGTGCGCGGCGGTTGCCCGGTTGGATGCGATGGTGCAGAGGTTGGCGACGGCTATTTCTGCTGCTGAGCCTCCACGATCTCCAGAAGCCGAGTCACCGTCTCCTCAAGCCGCTTGATGTCGGCCTTCATGGCCTTCATGTCCTCGGCGAGGGATTCCGCGCTGGGGCCGGGAGCTTGGCCGGCTGTTTCGAGCCGGTCTTCTCGGCCCTGCTCGCCGGGGGCTGCTTCGGCTGGCGCAATGGTGGCGCTGTTGCGAACGAAACTGCCCCGGCCCTGGACGCTGTAGACCAGCCCTTCGCTCTTGAGGAGCCGTAGCGCGTTCTGCACGGTGCTACTTGCGATGCCATACCGGTCTTGGAGGGCGCGGGCAGAGGGCAGCTTATCGCCGGGCTTCAGTCGGCCGGTGCTGATCTCTCTACGCAAAACCTCGGCGGCCTGGACGTAAGGCGGCCGGGAGTCGTCTTCGAGCGGCAATGTCATGCCCGCAGAATACGGGCGCTTACCCCACACGCGATACACCCGCGTCACCCTTGCGTCGCGTGTGTAGCGAGACAATCGGTGTGCCGGTGTTGCATGTGTAGCGGGTGTCGTGGTTATGTAGTGGTGCGGCCGGACCTACCGGCCCAACTCGAAAGGAAGTGCCCCCATGGCTCGCATCCGTGTTGGCCTGCTCCCGTCGGCGTCGTTCATGGTCGGCAACATGGCTGTGCCTAAGTACGCGGACGCCGAGAAGACACAGTTCGCCGTGGACCGTGAAACCGGCGCGAAGCTGTTCACGATCACCCTCTTCTTCATGGAGGAGGACCGCGCCGAGGCGCTGAAGATCACCGTTCCGGAGACCGGTCTCCCCAACGGCCTCAAGCCGGGTGTGCCGGTCATGCCGGTGGAGCTGTTCGCCACCCCGTGGGCCCGGATCTTCAACGGATCGCTCTCGGACGGCATCGCGTACCGCGCGGACCGTCTCGACCTGGTCGGCGGCTCGGCCCCGGCCGCTGAGACGGCGTGAGCGGCACCGACTTCTCCCGCACCGGCCGCGACACCCAGCTTCACAGTGTCGCGGCGGTGTGGGAGAGGGCGGGCTTTCCACCCGCATCGGCTCTTCGTCATGCAGAGATCTGCCTGTCGCTCGCCGGTCACGACGACAGGGTTCGCCTCGTCGCGGCGATGTGGGCGAACCACGGCTTTCCGCCTGCTGACGCGGTCCAGCGCGCGGAAATCTGCCTGATCCTCGCTGCGCCGACACTCGCCGACCGCACCCGAAACCGGAATCGAAAGAAGGAAGCGAAGTGACCGTGAACGACGTGAGTGAGGTGATGGGCTACGCCCCAGTCCTGATCGGGGTGGGTCTGCCCGGTATCGCCGTGTGGGCGCTGGTGTGGGTGATCCGCTATCTGCGGGCCGATGCCATGACGCGGCAGTCCATCCGGCAGGCCGTGCGGGTGCGGCGGACGTGGAAGCGGCTCGCGCAGATGCTGAAGCTGTGCGCCATCGACAAGATGCCGACCGCGTTGGCTTCGCTGTCGAACTCGGACGGCAAGGCCGTCAAGCCGCGCGTCCTGGTCCCCACGCTGAAGGTGACGCATGACGCGTACGGGGTGATCGCACAGGCGAACTGCCTGCCCGGCGTCGGCCTGGCGGAGTTCCAGAAGGCGGCCCCCTACCTGGCGGATGCCTGGCGTATGACCCGCGTGTCAGCGCTGCCGGGGGACAAGCCCGGACAGGTCATGCTGCGCGGGGTGCGCATGGACCCACTGATCACGCCGACCGTTCATGTGCCTACCGGCCGCCCGCCTGAGGAGTACGCGAAGTGGGACCTGGGGGTGGACGAGTACGGCATGCCCATCTTCGTGCCCCTCAAGGAAGTGCCCGGAGTAGCTGTCGGCGGCCTGCCAGGCTTCGGGAAGACCTCGTGCGTGAACCGGCTGGTGTGTGACTGGGCGCCCTCGCCGGCCGTGCAGTTCGTCTTCTTCGACGGGAAGGTGTCCCACGCCTACGAGGGCGACTACGCCGACCTCGTACAGCGGGCGTTCGCGTTCTGCGGGGATGACCTGGAAGAAGCGAACAAGCTCCTCAAGGAACTGGTGGAGCTGCGCCGTGCCCGCTCCGCGAGCATCCGCAAGGTGCTGGGCAAGAAGAACATGTGGCACGTCGGCCCGTCGGCGGACTGGCCCCTGATCGTCGTCGTTATCGACGAGGCCCACACCTACTTCCGTGACCACAAGGGCTCCGACCCGGCCACGAAACGGCTCGCGGCATTCGCGGCGGAGAACGCCCGGCTCACGGAGGACCTGGTGAAGAAGGGCCGCTCGGTCGGCTTCCTGACCATCCTGACCACGCAGAAGACCACCGGAGACGCCATCCCCACCTTCATCCGTGATGTCTGCCCGGTCGGCCTGTCCTTCGCGCAGAAGACCGCTGACGCCGCCGTGGCCGCGCTCGGCGACGACATCCGCGAGTGGCCCGACGCGAGCCCGGTCCTTCTCCAGGACCCCGCGTACGTCGGTGTCGCGGTCATGTCCCAGCACGGTCGCCCCGGCTTCATCCGCATCCGCACCCCCTACGTCGCCGACGAGGACGCCGCCCGCGTTGCCGAAGCCACCACCCACCTGGTGCACCACCCGGCCCGGCTCCTGGAGAACCTGACCGGACGGACGGTCGTGGACCTCACCAAGGACGCCCCCGAGCCCCCCGCCATGGCGGCCTGACATGCGCCGAGTCATGAGGATCTACATCCGGCACATGCGTAAGGCGATCACCGCCCAGGACTTCGACTTGGCCGGTCGGATCGGCATCGCCGCCTACCGCGTCGCCAACACCCACGAACGTCGGGTCCTGGAGACCTACCTCGGCCCGAACGCCGCCCGCCGGACGGGCATAGCCCCGAAGCCCTGACCGATTCCCCGCCGACACCACGAGACCGAGAGGAGGTGAACTCCCAATGTCTGAGGACCGGATCACCCAGCGCACCGTGACTGTCGTCATGGGCATCATCGCTGCCCTGGCGTTCGTCTTCTCCTTCGGTAACGTCTGGGCCCTTGCCCTGCGCCTGGGCGTCCCCGCCCCCATTGCGCCCCTGATCGCCCCCATGGTCGACCTGTCGGTGGTCGGGCTCCTGGTCGCCCTGCGCTATCTGTCCCTTCGGGGCGTCCCGCCGGAGCAGATGAAGGCGGCCACCCGCCTCATGCACGTCTCCGGCCTGCTCACCCTGGCCCTCAACATCGCCGAATCCATCACCGCCGCGCACTACGGCCGTGCCGCCGTGGACGCCGTGGCCCCGCTGCTGCTCCTCGGTTGGGGAGCGGTCGGCCCCCAGCTCCTGCGTTCCTTCCACGCGGTCACCACCGAGGCAACCGCCCCGGCCCCGGCTGCCGAGACGGAACCGGCACAAGAGCCTGCCCCGTCCCCCGCCCAGCCCGCGCCCGTCGCACCGGAACCGACCCCGGCCCCCACCGCGCCTGCGGTCAAGGTCCCTGAGCCGCTGTTGACCGAAGCGCGCTCCATCGCTGCGTCCCATCACACCGAGCACGGAGAAACGATTACTCCGACCCAGCTCAAGAGGCGACTCGGCATCGGCCTGCCCATGGCCACGGCTCTTCACGCCGCTCTGTAGAGCCGCATTCTCCCCGCCGGCCTTCCGGCACCACCCACCTCGCCCGTCCCTGGGCCCGACCTGCCATGCCTGCGGGCAGCAGCCCGAGCGCACTGAATCGCTGCTGCCCGCAGGTCCCACCCTCGCGCCGGAAAGGAGACCACGCCACTCATGCGCCGCCCCCTCGACCCGCGCCACGTGATCAGCCCCGGCCTGCGGGACCTGCTCGAACTGGCCAACACCCACGACTTCGACCGCGTACAGCAGCAAGTACGCGACCTGCGCGGCTGCACCAGCCCTGTCAACCTCCACGGCTTCACCATCACCACCGACCAGACCACCAAGGAAGTGGTCCGCTCCTACCGCTCCGAAGACGAACCCTCCGGACGCCTGCTGACCACCTGCGGCAACCGCCGTTCCTCGCGCTGCCCCGCCTGCTCCCGCGTCTACGCCGCCGACACCTACCACCTCATCAAGGCCGGACTCTCCGGCGGCAAGAACGTCGCTGAAACCGTCCGCGACCACCCCCGCGCCTTCGTCACCCTCACCGCCCCCTCCTTCGGCCCCGTCCACAACCGCCCCACCGCCGACGTGGGCAAGCCCCGCCCCTGCGCCTGCGGCGACACCCACGCCGAAGATGCCCCCGAACTCGGCACCCCCCTGAACCCGGCCACCTACGACTACACCGGCGCTGTTCTGTGGAACGCCCACGCCGGACAGCTCTGGGCGCGCTTCACCACCTACCTGCGCCGTGCCCTGGCCAAGCACTTCGGCGTGACGCAGAAGGCCCTGAACTCCGTCCTGCGCGTCTCCTTCGCCAAGGTCGCCGAGTACCAGAAGCGCGGCCTGGTCCACTTCCACGCCGTGATCCGCTTCGACGGCCCCGACGGACACACCAGCCCGCCCCCGGCTTGGGCTACCTTCGACGCCTTGAGCGCCGCCGTGGGCCTGGCCGTGAAGAGCGCTCGGCTCACCATCGAGTCCGACGCCATCGGCGAACGCGTCATCGCCTGGGGCGGCCGGTACAAGGTCGATCCCATCACCGCCCTGGGCGACGGCGAACTCACCGACGCCAGGGTTGCCGAGTACACAGACGCCAAGGTCGCCGGATACGTCGCCAAGTACGCCACGAAGAACGCCGAAGGGACGGGCACCGTAGACCGCACGCTCATGTGCCGCCCCTGCTCCGGACGCGGATACGTACGCGGCCCCGACGGCTTCCACGACCGGTGCGCCGACTGCGACGGCACCGGACAGGCCGAAGCCATCAAGGCCCTGCCCGTTCAGCAGCACGTACGGCAGATGATCCGTACCGCCTGGGCCCTCGGCCACCTGGCTGAGCTCGCCCACCTCAAGCTCTGGAAGTGGGCTCACATGCTCGGCTTCCGCGGCCACTTCTCCACCAAATCCCGCGCCTACTCCACCACCCTCGGCGCACTCCGCGACGTACGCCGTGCCTGGCGCCTCGCCCAGGCCGAAGCCGCCCGTGCCCGCGCCGGCCTCCCCACCGCCGACGAGAACACGACCCTCGTCACCGCCTCCTCGTGGACCTACCTCAGCAGCGGCTACCGCCCCGGCGAAGAACTCCTCGCCGCCCAGGTCCGCCACGACATCGCCCACACCCAACGCCTCAAGCAGGAGGGGGATCTCTCATGACCAACCGCAAGACGACGTTCGTCGGCCGCTTCCACTGCGGCCAAGGCTCCTGGCGTGTCTCCACTGCGACTGAAGAAGTCGCCACGGTCATCGGGCAGCTCTTCGGCAGGCAATCGCCGTCCCACGACAGCCACGAAGCCGACCACTTCGAAGTGCTGCCCCGATCAGCCTCAATGCGGGTCGTCATCTCCGGTCCTGAATCCATCAAGGCCGGCCTGCTGACAGCCGCACCCCGCTATGAACCCCAGCCCAGTACTCGCCTCTCGTTCCGCCTCGCCGACGCACACGCCCTCGGCGGCTTCCGCCTCAGTTCCCCCTCATGGGACCTGGCAGAGTCCGTCCCCACGCTGAGGACGGCACTGTCCGAGACAGAGGGGGACGCCCTCTGTGAACTCGTTGCAGAAACAG
Source organism: Streptomyces sp. NPDC001617 (assembly GCF_053596855.1). Lineage (NCBI taxonomy): Bacteria > Bacillati > Actinomycetota > Actinomycetes > Kitasatosporales > Streptomycetaceae > Streptomyces > Streptomyces sp. NPDC001617. The sequence goes on along the minus strand of NZ_JBSFHA010000031.1, from coordinate 85,314 downwards.
TCGAGTTCATAACCCGCGACGGTGCGGCGCTGTCGTATTGCCGCCCCTCTATCAAGGTCATCGGTCCTTGGCACAACCCCGACCAGCACGCCGCCTGACCTGACACAGAAAAGCGGCGCCCCCCACCTCGTCCGTCCGGTGGGGGCGCCGCTGCGTGTGTCTGGTGACGTCGGCGTCAGCCCTGGCTGTCAGTCGCCTCGGTCTCCCGTTCGCTCTCCTTCGCCGCTGCCGCCCGCCGCATGTGGCCCTCCTCGCCGAAGTACACCGACAGGCGCGACGTGTCCAGCTTCTTGCCTCCACGCCTCGCGGGTGCCACCTCCACGTAGCCGCCCGCGTTCAACAGCAGATCTCGCTTGCCGGCCACGTCCGAGCGCTTCCACTGCTCGGCGTGCGTCTCGCCGGTCGGCTCCGCCTTCACACCGCCCGGCTTCGCCGTTCGCTGCCTCTCCTTCAGGGTCGCCAGTCGCTCTTCCAGCTTGGCGTACTGCTCCGCGTACCGGATCGCTCCGTCGTCGCCTCTGAACAGGCCCCGGTCATAGCGATCCTTTTGCAGGTCGGCCAATGCTTCCTCTGCCTGCCTGATCTGCGGGCGGAAGTCTTCGCCCACCTCTTGGACCATCCGCATCACGGAAAGGTGCCCGTACTTCGCGAGGAACTGCTCGGTGACGTGCTCCTCGGTGGTTACCCCGGCCACGGTCGGCCCGTAGCACTTCACGCCCTGCTTCTCCTCCCCCTTGGCCGCCCGCTGGCGGTACTTCAGCGGGCCGATGCACCGGTACCGAAGCTGACCGTTGCGCCCGCTGAAGGTGTACATGCGCTCGCCGCAGACTCCGCAGTGCATGATGCCGCGCAGCAGCGACGTCCCCTCCCGGCGCTTCTCACCGGGGTTGGCACGGCGCTCCAACTCGTCCTGGAGCGTCTGCCAGGTGTCCGTGTCGAGGATCGGCGGCCGGTTGACCAGCGGCAGGCCGTCCGTCCGCAGGATCGGCTTTCCGTCCTCGATGACCTGGCCGAGCAACTGGGGGTTGCCCAGCATGCTGCGCAGCGTGGTCGTGTACCACTGCTTGGAGTCGCTGCGCTTGCCCGTGGTCTGGCGTGAGGTGTGGCCGGGTGACGGGATGCCCTCCTTGTTGAGGTCGTTGATGATCTGCATGAGCGAGTCCTTGGCCAGGACCCGTTCCACGATCCGCTTGATCGTCTTGGCCTCGTCCTCGTTGACCGCGAGGACCTTGCCCGCCCCGTTGGGGTTGGGGACGACCATGTACCCGTACGGGACCCGACCGCCGGTGTAGCGGCCCTCTCGGCGCAGGTGTTCGTGCGCGCTGGACACCCGCATCCCGATGGTGTCGGACTCCAGCTCGGCGAAGACCGCGATCACCTTCGCCATGGCCCGGCCCATGGACGATGTGAGGTCGAGCGGCTCCGTCGCCGACGCGAGCGCGACGCTCTGGTGCTCGGCGAGTCTCATGATCTCCGCGAAGTCGACCGTGGAGCGCGCAAGCCGGTCGATCTTGAAGAATACGATCACGTCCAGCTCGGCAAGCCTGGTCAGGATGCGTTGCAGTCCCGGCCGGTCGAGCCCACGCGAGAAGCCCGAGACATCAATGTCTTCCTCGGCGGCTACGACCTCCCAGCCGCGTGCCTCGCACAACGCCTCACAGGCCGCGCGCTGGCGTTCTGGCGAAGTCGTCTCGTCGGTTTCGCGCGATAGGCGAACATAGATAGCGGCGCGCATCCCCGGCGCGCTGGCCGGGACGCCCTTCCGGCGTCGGGCACGGGGCATAGCCCGTGCTGTGACAGGCGTTAGTTCTGTCATGAGACGACCCTATCTCCGGAGGTATGTGTGTCCTGCCTAATCGTCCAGTCCGACAAGACGCTGCTGCTCGAGGTCGACCACGAGCAGGCCGACGCGTGTCGGCGGGCCATTGCCGCCTTCGCGGAGCTGGAGCGGGCGCCCGAGCACATCCACACCTACCGGGTGACTCCGCTGGGGCTGTGGAACGCGCGGGCCGCCGGGCATGACGCCGAGCAGGTCGTGGATGCGCTGGTGCAGTACAGCCGGTATCCCGTGCCGCACGCGCTGCTCGTCGACGTCGCCGAGACCATGGATCGGTATGGGCGGCTCACTCTCAGCAAGCATCCCGCGCACGGCCTGGTGCTGACGACCACCGACCGGCCGGTGCTCGAGGAGGTGCTGCGGTCCAAGCGGATCGCTCCGCTGGTCGGGGCGCGGCTCGATCCGGACACCGTCGCCGTGCATCCCTCCGAGCGCGGGCAGATCAAGCAGGTGCTGCTCAAGCTGGGCTGGCCGGCCGAGGACCTCGCCGGGTACGTGGACGGGGAGGCGCACCCCATCGAGCTCGCCGAGGACGGGTGGGCGCTGCGGCCGTACCAGAAGCAGGCCGTCGAGAACTTCTGGCACGGGGGGAGTGGCGTGGTGGTCCTGCCCTGTGGGGCCGGGAAGACGCTCGTCGGTGCCGGGTCCATGGCTCAGGCCAAGTCCACGACCCTCATCCTCGTCACCAACACCGTCTCCGCCCGGCAGTGGAAGCACGAGCTGGTGAAGCGGACGTCGCTCACCGAGGACGAGATCGGGGAGTACAGCGGGACGCGGAAGGAGATCCGGCCCGTCACCATCGCCACCTACCAGGTGCTGACGACCAAGCGGAAGGGGATCTATCCCCATCTGGAGCTCTTCGACTCCCGGGACTGGGGGCTCATCCTCTACGACGAGGTGCATCTGCTGCCCGCCCCGGTCTTCAAGTTCACCGCCGATCTGCAGGCCCGGCGGAGGCTGGGGCTCACGGCGACTCTGGTCCGTGAGGACGGGCGGGAGTCGGACGTGTTCTCGCTCATCGGGCCCAAGCGGTTCGACGCGCCCTGGAAGGAGATCGAGGCGCAGGGGTACATCGCGCCCGCCGACTGTGTCGAGGTGCGGGTCAACCTCACCGACTCCGAGCGGCTCGCGTACGCCACCGCCGAGCAGGAGGAGAAGTACCGCTTCTGTGCGACGACCGCCACCAAGCGGAAGGTGACGGAGGCGCTGGTACGGCGGTTCGCGGGGCAGCAGATCCTCGTCATCGGGCAGTACATCGACCAACTCGACGAGCTGGGCGAGCACTTGAACGCCCCCGTCATCAAGGGCGAGACCTCCAACGCCCAGCGCGAGAAGCTCTTCGACGCGTTCCGGGAGGGGGAGATCAGCGTGCTGGTCGTTTCCAAGGTCGCGAACTTCTCGATCGACCTGCCGGAGGCGACCGTCGCGATTCAGGTGTCCGGCACCTTCGGGTCCCGGCAGGAGGAGGCCCAGCGGCTCGGGCGGGTGCTGCGGCCCAAGGCCGACGGGCACAAGGCGCACTTCTACTCCGTCGTCGCCCGCGACACCCTCGACCAGGACTTCGCCGCGCACCGGCAGCGGTTCCTGGCGGAGCAGGGGTACGCCTACCGGATCGTGGACGCCGACGAGATCCTGGCCGAGGGCGCCGAGGGCTGAACGGGCCCACTGCTCGAACCGGCTGCGGTCACGGCATCGGCAGCGTGAACCCCATCACGAGGTGGGTCATGAGCACCGACGGGCAGTGAAGCGGGGCGGCGGGGGGCGCCGCACCGGTGTGCGTACTCATCCGGCGGCCGATCACCTACTCAGCCGTCGATGAGGACACCGGGGTCACTTGCGGCGGACGCCCGCTTCCTCGCCGTACTCGCCGAGTATGACCACGTCGAAGGCCGCACCGGCGAAGACGCGGATCGCGCGCAGGGCGTTGCCCAGGCGGTGGGTGCCGTGGAGGTCGGACAGGGGGGTCGCGCCGGACGGGCGACCGGGGGCTGGGGTGAGGGTCGCTGCACTCATGACTCCATGGTGGCTCCCGTCGCATAAAGGGGGCATCGGCCCAAGGTCCCCACTTCCTGTGATACCTGGGTACCCCCTGTGGGTGTGCCCTCCCCCTGCGGAGGGAGGGGCGATCCCCTAGGGGACGGACACAAGGGCCCGGAAAATCGGTTGGCAACCGCTCCGTCCCCTCATCTAAAATCTCCGCTCTTGCCCGCCTCCCTCACGGAGGGCCGCCGCCCGGACGGAAACCGGTCGGCACCCGCAGACCTCAGCCCGCAGCACCTTCGGAGGCACTCCCTTGTCCACGCCCGTCGACGACGACCCCCTGTCCCGCGAGCGCGCCCACCTCTCCGGCTCCCGTGCGGCGCTCCGCGCCATGCGCGAGGACGTCGAGTCCCTCGACATCAGAGACGTCACCGCGAACTGGGTCAACGCCGAGGTCCTGGCCCGCCAGATCGAGGAGCGCATCAAGGCGCTGGCCGACCTCAGCGACACCCCGCTGTTCTTCGGCCGCCTCGACTACCTGCACTCCCCCGGCGCCGACCGGGCCGAGGGCGCGGAGGGCGAACGCCCGCAGCCGGAGGCTGCTTATCAGACACTGCACATCGGGCGCCGGCATGTGCACGACCAAGACGGCGACCCGATGGTCATCGACTGGCGGGCGCCGGTCTCGCAGCCGTTCTACCGGGCGTCCAAGAAGGACCCGATGGACATCGCGCTGCGCCGCCGTTTCGGGTACACCCGCGGCGACATCACGGCGTACGAGGACGAGCACCTCTCCGACCCGGCCGAGGCGGCCCGCACCAGCAAACTGCTCCAGCAGGAGATCGAGCGGCCGCGTGTCGGCCCGATGCGGGACATCGTCGCGACCATCCAGCCCGAGCAGGACGAGATCGTACGGAGCGGCCTGGGCGGGACCGTGTGTGTGCAGGGAGGTCCGGGGACCGGGAAGACGGCCGTCGGCCTGCACCGGGTCGCGTATCTCCTCTACGCCCACCGCGACCGCCTCGCCCGCACCGGCACACTCGTCATCGGACCGAACCGGTCCTTCCTCCACTACATCGAGCAAGTGCTGCCCGCACTGGGCGAGCTGACGGTCCAGCAGGCGACGGTCGACGACCTGGTGGGCCATGTGGAGGTGCGCGGGACCGACGACGCGGCCGCCGCGATCGTCAAGGGTGACGCGAGGATGGCGGAGGTGCTGCGGCGGGCGGTCTACTCGCACGTGACCATGCCGGCCGAGCCGGTGGTCGTCGTACGCGGGTCGCGGAGGTGGCGGGTACCGGCGTACGAACTCGAGGACATCGTCCGTGAGTTGCTCGACCGGGACATCCGCTACGGCGCCGCCCGCGAGGCTCTTCCGCAGCGCATCGCGCATGCCGTGCTGGTGCAGATGGAGCGGTCGGGCGAGGCGCCGGACGACCGGGTGCAGGACGCGGTGGCCCGCAACGCGGCGGTGAAGGCGGCCGTGAAGGAGGTCTGGCCGCCGGTCGACCCGGCGAAGCTCGTGCTGCGGCTGCTCACGGACGCGGACTTTCTCGCCGTACACGCACAGGGGATCCTCGACGAGGACGAGCAGAAGACGATCCTGTGGGCGCTGCCTGGATCTGGCAAAAGGGCGGTCCGGTCGGTGAAGGCCGCCAAGTGGTCCGCCGCGGACGCGGTGTTGATCGACGAGACCATCGACATCGTGCAGCGCACACACTCCCTGGGGCATGTGGTGCTGGACGAGGCGCAGGATCTGTCACCGATGCAGTACCGCGCGGTCGGGCGCCGCTGCACGACCGGTTCGGCGACGGTCCTCGGGGACCTCGCGCAGGGCACCACCCCTTGGGCGACGCGGAGTTGGGACGAGGCGTTGTCCCATCTGGGCAAGTCGGACGGGGTGATCGAGGAGCTGACCGCCGGTTTCCGTGTGCCGACGGATGTCATCACGTATGCGTCGCGCCTGCTTCCGTCCATCGCGCCCGGGCTGACTCCGGTGGCTTCGGTGCGGGAGAATCCCGGGTTCTTCGATCTTCGGCAGATCGACGGGGCGGCCGAAGTCGTGCGCGCGTGCGAGGAGTTGCTGCGGAATGAAGGGTCCACGGGGCTGATCGCGGCCGACGCCCGTATCCCGGCTCTGGCGGAGGCGCTGGCGGAGGCCGGCATCGGCCACCTCGCCCCCGGTGAGGAGACGACGGCCGAGACCCGCCTCACCCTCGTCCCGGCATCGCTGGCCAAGGGCCTGGAATACGACTACGTGGTGCTGGACGAACCCCAGGCCGTGGTCGACGGCGAACCTGACGAACGAACCGGTCTACGGCGGTTGTACGTGGCGCTGACCCGGGCGGTTTCGGGGCTGATCGTCACGCATGCGGCGGGGTTGCCGGAGCAGCTGGAAGGCTGAAAGGGATGTCCAGGGAGCGGCGCCAGGCATGCACCGCTTCCGCCGACACCGGCTCGCCCCAACCGCCCGGCCTGACCGCTCCACCGATGTGGAACGCGTCCACGCCCGCCGCCCGCAGCCGCGGCACGTGCTCCAGCCTCAGCCCGCCACCCACCAGCAGCTGCTGCTCGTACCCCGGCTCCCCCTGCCTCGCCGCCTCCGCGAGCAAGGTGGGGAGGCCGTCGTCGACGCCCGCCGCCGACCCCGCCGTCAGATATGTGTCCAGCCCCGGCAGCCCGTCCAGCTGCTTTCTCAGCGCATCCCTGTCCGTCGCCCGGTCGATCGCGCGGTGGAAGGTCCACCGGCAACCGTCCAGCTCCTCCACGACCCGCTCCACGGCCGCCAGGTCGACACCCCCCTCCGCGTCCAGGAAGCCGAGCACGAACTCCGTCGCCCCCGCCGCCCGCATGTCGCGCGCGACCCGCACCAGCCGCCCCACCGCACCCGCCGCGAACCCGTCCTCCAGTCGCAGCATCACGCGCAGGTCGATGCCGACGGCGGCGCGGATGGCCGCGACCGTGGCGGGTGGCGGGGTGAGGCCGTCGGACGCCATGTCGGTGACCAGTTCGAGGCGGTCCGCGCCTCCGGCCTGGGCGGCGAGCGCGTCCTCGACGTCGAGGGCGATCACCTCCAGGACTGCACGCGTGCTCATAGGACCCCTTCCGTCGGTGTTCCCCTGGGAGCGGCTACAGGTCTAGTCCAATCTCAGGATCACAGAGTACGACGCCGGGGTGGACGACCGCGAGATCGCCCCCTGCGCGGAGGAGATGTTCAGGCCGTCATCGGAACATGTTCAACTCCGCCGCCTCCGCTCCGACCAGCTCGTACGACGTGCCCTCCGGCACCGCACGGCCCGCGTACAGCCATACGAGCGTGGCCGCGTCGCCGATGAAGCGCGCCGGGTTGCGCTCCCCGCTCGTCTCCCCCAGCAGCACCGGCTCGTCCTCCCCCACTGCCTTGAAGGCGTGGGAGGTGCCCCCACCGTCGAGGTCGGCGTGCAGCGGCAGGCGGCCCCGCTCGCGGGTGATCCGGGCGAGGAGGGTGAGGGCTTCGGGGAGGCCGGCGCCCGCGTACGCGCCCGGCTCTCCCCAGACGTCCCGTGCGTCGCCCGCGTGCACCCACTCGCCCAGCGCGACCCTGTCCAGCAGCCCGCCCGTCTTGGCGATCACCGGGCCGGCCTCGGTCATCCCGCGCTCCAGCTCGTCGACGACCTGCTGGTTCGTCCTCCCCCACTGCCTTAAAGGCGTGGGAGGTGCCCCCAGGCACGCTCGGCGATGTCCCGGTCGTTGCACTCGGGCGAGAAGACTCCCTCCTCGAAACGGCTCTCCACCACCCGTAGCAGCGCGGACGAACAGTGCGCGAGAACGTCCCGGACGGTCCAGCCGGGACAGGCGGTGGTGGGAAGGGCGAAGTCCGCGTCCGGGCGGGCGCGGAGAATCGGGATCAGCGTGTCGCGCTCGCCGGTCAGAAGGCGTCCGGGCAGTTCGGGGTCGCGTACGTCGGCAGTCGTTGTCATGAGGTCAACGCTAGGGGCGCGGGGTGATCGGCGGGAGAATGCGGGTATGGCCGATCTCGACGTCCTGCGCAGCCGATGGAGCCGCACCCTGGAGGGGGCCCGGGGCTCAGCCGCCGGCCCGGACCCGGTTCCGTACGCCGACCACCTCCTCGCGCGCTGGCAGGAGCCGCAGCGGCGGTACCACACGCTCGCGCACCTCACGGCGGTCCTCGACCACATCGACGTACTGGAGGAGTACGCCGACGATCCGGACCTCGTCCGTCTCGCGGCCTGGTTCCATGACGCGGTCTATCTCCCCGAGCGCTCCGAGAACGAGGAGCGGTCCGCGCGGCTCGCCGAGCGCGCCCTGCCCGAAGCCGGCGTACCGGACGACCGGACCGCCGAGGTCGCCCGGCTGGTGCGGCTCACCGTCGGCCACGACCCCGCCGACGACGACCGCAACGGCCAGGTCCTGTGCGACGCCGACCTCGCGATCCTCGCCTCGCCGCCGTCCGCGTACGCCGCCTACACGACCGCCGTCCGCGAGGAGTACCACTTCGTCCCCAGCGACGCCTTCCGGGAGGGCCGCTCGGCGATCCTGCGGCAACTGCTCGATCTGCCACGGCTGTTCAGAACGCCGTACGGGCGGGAGAAGTGGGAGGCGACGGCTCGGTACAACCTCGCCGCCGAGCTGGAGCTGCTCGGCGCCTGACGGGGTATCGGCGGAACCTCGCCGCTTCGCCTGCTCAACCACCCCTGCAGGCCATAAGGTTGGCCTGTAGGCGCCGCGGGGGAAGGACTGAGGGATGGCCACGGAAGAGGAGCTCGGCGAACCGAGCCTGCCGTTCTGGGTGTCGGTCACGACGGAAGACGCAACCGACGACTCCATGGGGCTGTTCGGCCGCCAGGGGGACAGCGAACCCGTGCTGCGCTCCGTCCCTCTCGGTCCGCTGCGCAAGAACCTCGCCGAAACCGTCGACGCCCTGCAACAGCTGTTCGCCGACGCGGAGGCGCGCGGCGGCACCCTGCCACTGGCCGAGGCACAGCTCACCTTCCAGGTGACCGCCGCGGGCGGCATCCAGCTCATCGGCACCGGTCAGATACAGGGGACACGCGGGCTGACACTCACCTTCAGGCGACCGTCCTGACGGCGCTGCCACGATGGCGCGCTACAGAGCCCTGCTCATCGGGGTCGCACAGTACGAGGCACCGGGCATCAGCTCCCTGCCCTTCGTCCCCGCCGACCTGGAGCTCATGGCCACCGCACTCTCGAAGCGGGGCTACCACCAGGTGCGGCTCGTCCAGTCGCCGTGGTTCACACCCAATGTGATCAACGGCGAGGTGGCGGGCTTGCTCTCCGGGGCGGAGCGCGGTGACCGGCTGCTCATCGTGCTCAGCGGCCCGTCGAGCAGTTCGGTGGCCGTGCGGGAGAAGAGACTGAAGGACTCCTGGGGGCCGGTGCCCACGTCACAACCCGGCCGGACGCTGTCGGTGTCCCTGACGAAACGGGCCACCTCCGCCCGCGTCCGCGTGGCCGCGAACCTCGTCAACATCCCCGTCGCAACGCTCAGATCCAGCCTTCGAGAAGTGTCCCGCAAGGGGTATCCGAGAGAGGATCCGGCCTACGACGAACTCCTGATCCGCTCCTTCAACGCCCCGGACACCCGTGCCGACGGACCCGCGAAACAGCGCCGGAACCGCTCCGTCAGACTCGCCGAGATCGCTGCCGCCGCCCTCATGGTCCAGCGTCCCTTCCGGGAAGTCGCCGCCAGGGCAACGGAACTCGGCCTCCGGCACGAGGCCGAGGACTGGTGGGCACAGGACCGAAAATCCAAGTGAGTCGGTCCACCCGTTCGCCTACCCTGCACCTCATGCATGCCATGGGCGGGGAACGGGTGGACGAGGCCGTCGCGAGCTGTGTCGCGGCGCTGCGGCCTGCGGTGGAGCGGGACTGGACGGCCGTGCGGGCGGCCGGGCTGGAGTGGACGGTCCATGAGACGGCGTTCCACATCGCGGACTGCCTGGTCGCGTACGCCGCCAATCTGGCCGGCCGCGCCCAGGACACCTACGTCCCCTTCGAGATGAAGCTCGACGAGGGCACCGACAACACGGGCCTGCTGCATGTCGTCGAGACGGCCGGCGCCCTGTTCGCCGCGGCGATCCGCACCACCCCGCGCGAGGTCCGCGCCTACCACCCGTACCCCTTCCGGAGCGCGAACCGCGAGGGCTTCGCCGCGATGGGTGTCACGGAGGTGCTGCTGCACACGTACGACATCGCGGGCGGCCTGGGCCTGGAGTACGAACCCCCGTCCGCCCTCCCGGAGTTCGCCCTCAGCCGGATCTTCCCGCACGTCCGGCCCGGCCCCGACCACTGGCGCACCCTCCTGTGGGCCACCGGCCGCGGCGAACTTCCCGGCCGCGCACCGGTCACCGACTGGCGCTGGAACAACAACCTCGTCCACACCACCGAACGCCTCACCCTGCAGGGCATCACGCCCGCGTCCGCGCGCGACCTGGTGGCCGGCGGTGACGGCGGCTTCGAGTGGGTCGAGGGCGGCCCCTTCGAGGGCACGCGCGAGGCGGCCGGTTTCCTGCTCAAGGCGTACGAAGGAGGCGTCCACCGCCCGGAGTTCGGCGTCTTCGCCCTCGTTCGGCGCGAGGACGGCCGCGCGGTCGGCGGCATGGGCTTCCATGGCGTCCCGGACGAAGAGGGGCGGGCCGAGATCGGCTACGACCTCGTCGAGGGCGCCCGCGGCAACGGGTACGCGACCGAGGCGCTGCGGGCCTTGGCTGATTGGGCCTTCGCCCGCGAGGACGTACGGACCCTGTTCGCGATGATCGACAGGGACAACGTTCCGTCCCAGGCGGTGGTTTCGCGCGCCGGGTTCCGGAAGGTGAGCGAGGAGGAGGAAAGGCTCGCCTACCAACTGCGGGAGGGCGACCGGGCGGCTGTCCCCAGGTAGATCTCCGCCTGACCCGTCGCACGATGCTGTTGCGACAGTCTCACGTTTCTGCAATGGCGGAACTAGAGTTGTTCTCCAACCAGTTACGGGGCGGGGGACGGCTCGTCGCATGCCACAGCACAAGGCGCTGCTCATTGGAGCGAGTGAGTACGACGATCCGCGGATCCAGGATCTGCCCTTCGTCCCCCACGATCTCCAGCGGATGCGGGAGGCGCTGCTCGACCGCGGGTTCCAGTCGGCGGAGATCGTCGAGAGCAAGCGCGGCATCACGCCGAACACCGTCAACGGCCGGATCCGCGTCTTCCTGCGCGAGGCGGGCCAAGGAGACACCCTGTTCGTGCTGCTCAGCGGGCACGGGCAGCACTTCGAGGGCAAGGACTTCCTGATCCCGGAGGACGCCGGATTCGACGTCCACGACTTCGCGAGCAGTTGTATCGAGATCGGCTGGGAGAAGGAGCTGGAGGACTCCGCCGCCGGGCACGTGGTGTTCCTCGTCGACGCCTGCCGGGAGGGCATCGACCGGGACAGCATGGCGCCGGCCGGCGTCCAGCCCTGGTCCCGGCGGAAGATCGCCCACGCACTGCGCCGCAAGGTCGCGTACGTGTACGCGTGCTCTGCCCCTCAACTCGCCTTGTTCGTCCGGGAGTCGGACACCGCCCGGCCCGGCGTCGAGGGGCTCGGCACCGAACCCGGCACGTCGTTCAGCGTGTTCTCCCGAGCCGTCGCCGATGTGATCTCCGGCGACGCGCACGCGGCACGTCTGCGGGAGTTCGTCGGACGGATCCAGGCCCGGGTGGACCAGCTGCACCACGGCTATGGCAAACCACAGGCACCGCAGCGGGTCACCCTGGTCACGGACACCGAAGCCGGCCCCGGAGGCGGGGACTTCCCCGTCCTGCCCGGCCCCGACCGGCGAACCGAGGCCCATCCCTGGATCCGGGCCGTCACCCGGCACCCCGTATGGCAGCACACGCCCGACAGCATCGCACGGGAGAACCTCCAGCAAGCCTGCACCGCGTTGGCGGGCAGGCTGGCCGAGACCTACGAGAACGCTGCCCGCGCCCTGCACGGCGACCCCTGGCACGACCCCGCACTCGCCGGACGCACGCACGACCGGCTGGGCTTCCTCATCGGCCGCCTGCCCGGCCACGAGACCCTGTCACCGACCGAAGCCGCCCTCGCCCTCCTTCTGCCACTCGCCGAACAGGCGTTCTGGACACATGAGGCGGCCCAGCGCGTCGGTCTGCTCACCTCCGACCCCGCAGCTGCGGGACCGGACCACCGCCGCTTCCGGAAGTTCGCCCAGGGGTTCCCGCGACTCAAGCGCCGGTTGTCCGCCTTGGAGCGGGACAAGGCGGACTCGGCCGGCCTCTCGGTGCGGCACATCCGCTGGTGGCTCTTCCACCGCTGGCTGATCCAGCAGCCGGATCTGTACACGGCTGAGATGTTCAAGGCCCTGCTCGGGGATGTGCCCGAAGGCCCCGACATGCCTCCGTGGGTCGCCGATGCCTTGTCGGCCAAGCGTCTGACGCGACTTCTGCGGGAGCACCGCAACGCTCCCTTCGCCGTGCGCCGCACGGCCTCCGACTCCTCCCCCGGGTCCCCGGTATCGGGCGATCACGACGTCATCGCCGCCAGCACCAGCGACGAACACGAGGTTCGGGAAGGCCTGGTGGCAGCTCTGGTGAAGGCCGCGTCCGCCATGGCGGTGGACCCGGTGGACCTGCCCGAGATCGTCGTGGAGCACCTCGGCATCCGCGACAGCGTGGAGGTCGAGTCCCTTCTGGTCACCCTGCACCGGTCCGACTGGCGCGTGTCCGGGCTGGGCCGGTCCCTCAACGCGGTGTGCACCCACCCGGCGGTCCAGATCGCGCTGGCCGAGCATGCGAACCGGGTGGACGCGCTGCTGCGCGACATCAACCGCTCCGCCGACCCTGCGCTCGTCCCCCTGCGTCCCCTGCCCGCCTACGCGGACGCCGGCCTCGTACGCCTGGACGGCAACACCCCGGACGAACTGTCCGACGGCATCCGCTTCCAACTCGCGGAGGACCGGGTCCAGGAGCTGCTGATGGGCGAGGAACTCTACGGCGAACGGGACCTGGCCGTCCGCGAGCTGTACCAGAACGCCCTCGACGCCCTCCGCTACCGGGACTGCCGTACCCAGTACCTACGGCGCACCGGGCACGCCCTCCCCGACTGGGAAGGCCGGATCGACTTCGCCCAGGGCGTCCTGCCCGACGGCCGCCCGTACCTGGAGTGCCGCGACAACGGCATCGGCATGGGAATCGCCGAGCTCAAGGGCGTCTTCTCACAGGGCGGCGCGCGCTTCGTCGATCTGCCGGAATACGTCGAAGAACAGGCCGCCTGGGCCGAGTTGCCTGATCCGAAACCGGTGCTGCACCCCAACTCCCGTTTCGGCATCGGCGTGCTCAGCTACTTCATGCTGGCGGACGAGATCGTCGTACGGACGTGCCGCATGGGGCGGGACGGGACGCCGGGGCGGCTGTTGCAGGTGACGATCGCCGGGCCTGGGAACCTGTTCCGGGTCGAGGACCTGGGGGCCGGGGAGTCGCCTGGGACCACGGTTCAGCTGCTGCTGTCGCGGCAGGGGGCGGCTGTGTCGTGTGTGGACGCGTTGCAGCGGGTGTTGTGGGTGGCGCCGTATCGGACGAGGGCGGCGCACGGGTCGCGGGAGTATGTGTGGGAGGCGCAGGGGCTTTCCCCCCTGGGCTTGGAACTGCACCTGGAACTCTCACGGGAAAACCGGCTCGGGGACAGCACTCTGTGTCTCTCGTCCGATGATCCTGACATCTGGTGGATCGAACATGACGGCATCGTCCTGTCGGACGGCTTGTACGCCGGATCGGACGAACACACCGACGCTGCCGTCCCCTTTGGCGTGATCGTCAATCTGCACGGGGAGAAGACACCCGAGCTGACCGTCGACCGGACGAAGATCCGCTCGTTCGACCTGGAACATGTGGAAGCGCGTATGACGGCCGCGGCCGGGAGTCTCGCCGTGCCGGGCCGGGGCCTGCCCAACGCGAAGTGGCTCGCCGACGCCAGCGAATCGTCCATCGCCTTCGGCGACTGCGTCGCCGCTCACCTGGAGCGGGCCGAGTATCCATGGCCGATGGGAGACGTGTCCCTTTCCTTCGGCAGTATCGGTTTCTTCCCGCCTGACGCCGCACTTCTGCCGCTGCTCACCGGTCGCTTCCCGAACGGTGACCATCACCGGGCGGCCGCCTTCCTCCTCACCATGCCGGTCCCTGTGCTCCGCTGGCGTCTGCGCGCCCTTTACCACGCCGGGTTGGGTGGCACCGTCTCCCTCGGCAAGGCGCGCCCTGCGGACGATCTGCGCGCACGGCCGTCGGATCTGATGCTGTGCAGCGACCGCGAGAGGATGTTTCGCTTTCCCCGCTGGGACGAGAAGATCGCGACCTGGCTGAAGGGGGCCCAGGAAATGGAGCCCTACTGGCGCAAGCCCTCACAGGCTCTCGTCCGAACCGGCGCACTGAGTCTTCACACCCTGTTCCACTGGCGCGACACGGACACGCCGTTCGATCGGCCGGAGGTACTGGAGCTGAGCGATGAGTGCATGCGACCTCCGGCCGAGATCGCCGAGCGCCTGCGCACACTCGGCTATACCGTCGAGTCGGTGGAGGACCTTGAAGAGGTTGAGTGCACCGACCTCCCGATGCTGCGGCGGCTCGGAGACCTCGACTGGCTGATCCCGGGGGCGACGTTGTCGGCAGCCCAGATCTACCTCAGCGCGGTCAGGGCCGAATGTTCCATGCAACAGACCGCGCAGCGGCTTCAGGAGCTGGGATTCTCCGTACCCGCGGAGTACCCGGCCCGGGAGAGCTGGACGCAGGACGAGTATTGGGTCATCCACCGCCTCTGGTTGTCCCGCACCGAGCGCCCCGGCCCCGAAGCCGCGCGGCAGGTCTCGCGTGCCCAATTGACCTCGGTCGCGCACCTCATGGGATGGAGCCTGCGGTCCCTGGTGGACTTCCTCACCGAGATGGGCTTCCTGCTGCCCGAGAACGCCGCACATCTTCCCGAGCTCACCGACGACGACCGCGCCGTGCTCGGATACGAGGGAGAAAGGCCCCCGACGGACACGGAGGTTCCGCCCCTGTACATAGCCCTTGCCGCCCGCAGGGCAGGGCAGCCGCCCATGGCCGTCGCGGAGCGCCTTCGTACCCTTGGCTACGACGTACCTCCGGTCACTGACGACCTACCGCTGCCGCCCCGCGGCGAGTCGGCGCTCCGGATGGAGGTCGGACTGCTCGAGTCCGGCCCTCTGACAGTGCAGACCGTCTCCAGGGTGGGCTACAGATTGAACATACCTCTGGCCGAGGTGTTGTCCCGCCTCTCATCCCTGGGCTACACCTGCACCGTCTCCCCCGAGGTCCTCGCCGACCTCACGGAGAATGACCGTGAGATCCTGTATCTCGATTCAGTCGCCGACCCGGAGCGCTTCGCCCCCGTGACGCCGACGCAGCTCGAAGCGGTCACCCGCCATTGCGAACCGGACGACCCGGCCGAGATCATGCGCGCGCTCACCGGCCTGGGCCTGGAAGTCCTCCCACCGTCCGAGGCATGGAAGCAGGACCACGCATACGGAGAGATCCTCTACACAGAGCTGGCCGACCTGCCCCGTCCGTCCGGATTCCTGGACGGTCCCCCGTCCATCTCCTTGGTCACCCTCGCCGTAACCGCCCTACGAGCCGGCCGCACCCTCCGCGAAGCAGCCCTCACCGCCACCGAGCTGGGCATCCGCCACGAAGCCGAGACCTGGTTCACCCCCGCCCCGGAGGAACCGCCCGTCGATGCTTCGGCCGCCGCAGCCCCGCCTCAGTAAGCCTGCGCACCAACTCCTTCGAGCCGACCTCCACCGCACCCGCGGCCACCACATCCGCGTACCGGTGCGACGGAATGTCGTAGTGATCCCGCTCGAAGGCCCGTCGGGGCACGCCCAACCCGTCGGCGAACAGGCGCAGTTCGTCGTACGAGACGTCGCTGATCAGGTGCGACCACATCCGCCCGTGCCCCGGCCAGTTCGGTGGGTCGATGTACACGGTCACGACGAGGACGCCCCGCCCGTCGCCGAACCCAGCGCCCCCACCGCGGCGACCTTCACGCCCGCCTTGTGGCAGACCCAGTGCGGGTCGGGGCCGAGTTCCGGCTCGACGTCCAGGGCATGCGGGTCGCCCGAACCGCAGACCGGGCAGACGGGCCACCGGCCGTACGCCTCCAGGAGGGAGTCCTGGACGTCCTGGGCCACCAGGCCCGCCACGTACTCCACACCCTCCGGCCACTGCTCGACCCACCAGCGGCGCTGTGCGACCGAGTCCTCGACCATCGACACCACGTCCGCCGCGGCGACCTCGCCGGCGGCCAGGTCGGCGAGCACGAGGGCGCGTGCCGCGTGCAACGCCTGCTCCAGGGGGCTGATCGGGGTGCCGGAGGGGTTCATGCCCCCCATTGTGCGCACTCTTGACCCGGACACCGAGCCGAAAATATCTTTCACATGTGACCCAGAACGTGAAGGAAATTTTCGCCGGCTCGGCCGGACAGACGAGCGCGCCTCCCGCACCCGCCGCCCTCGCCGCCAAGGTGCGCACCCTCGCCCCCTCCATGACCCGCTCCATGCAGCGCGTCGCCGAGGCCGTCGCGGGCGACCCGGCGGGCTGCGCGGCCCTCACGGTCACCGGCCTCGCGGAACTCACCGGCACCAGCGAGGCGACGGTCGTACGGACGGCCCGGCTGCTCGGATATCCCGGCTACCGCGATCTGCGGCTGGCCCTCGCGGGGCTCGCGGCGCAGCAGCAGTCGGGGCGGGCGCCCGCCATCACCACCGACATAGCTGTCGACGATCCGATCGCGGACGTGGTGGCCAAGCTGGCCTACGACGAACAGCAGACGCTCGCCGACACCGCGGCCGGGCTGGACACCGCGCAGTTGGGGGCGGCCGTCGCCGCGGCGGCGGTGGCCCGGCGGATCGATGTGTACGGGGTGGGGGCGTCGGGGCTGGTCGCGCAGGACCTCACGCAGAAGCTGCTGCGGATAGGGCTGATCGCGCAGGCGCACAGTGATCCGCATCTCGCCGTGACGAATGCCGTGCAGTTGCGGGCGGGGGATGTCGCCATCGCGATCACGCACTCCGGGTCGACCGGGGATGTCATCGAGCCGTTGCGGGTCGCGTTCGAGCGTGGGGCCACGACCGTGGCCATCACCGGGCGGCCGGACGGGGCGGTGGCCCAGTACTCCGACCATGTGCTGACCACGTCCACCGCGCGGGAGAGCGAGCTGCGGCCGGCGGCGATGTCGTCGCGGACAAGTCAACTCCTGGTCGTGGACTGTCTGTTCGTGGGGGTGGCGCAGAAGACGTACGAGACGGCGGCGCCGGCGCTTGCCGCGTCCTACGAGGCGCTGGCACATCGGCATCGTCGATAGACCCTTCGATTCGCTTCGATTTCTCAAGAGAAGCAGCACTTCACGAAAGAGCCGCCCCCCATGACCTCCACCTCCAACCCCCGTGGCCTCCGCGCCGAGTTGGAATCGCTCACCACCGAGGCATTCCGCCCCGAGCTCGCCGACATCGATCAGCTGCCCACCCTCGACATCGCCCGGCTGATGAACGGCGAGGACGCGACCGTCCCGCCGGCCGTCGCCCGCCGACTCCCGGCGATCGCCGCCGCCATCGACGCCGTGGCCGAACGCATGGCACGGGACGGGCGGTTGATCTACGCCGGTGCCGGCACCGCCGGTCGTCTCGGCGTCCTGGACGCCTCCGAGTGCCCGCCCACCTTCAACACCGATCCGGAGCAGGTCGTCGGTCTGATCGCGGGCGGGCGGGAGGCGATGGTGACGTCGGTCGAGGGCGCCGAGGACTCCGCCGAGCTCGCCCGCGCGGATCTCGACGCCCTCGGCCTCACCGCCTCCGACACGGTCGTCGGCATCTCGGCCTCGGGACGGACCCCGTACGCCATCGCCGCCGTCGAACACGCCCGCCGACAGGGGGCGTTGACGATCGGAGTGGCCTGCAACGCCGACAGCGCGCTCGCCGCCGCCGCCGAGCACGGCATCGAGGTCGTCGTCGGCCCGGAGCTCCTCACCGGCTCCACCCGCCTCAAGGCGGGCACCGCACAGAAGCTGGTCCTCAACATGCTGTCGACGATCACGATGATCCGCCTGGGCAAGACGTACGGGAACCTGATGGTCGACGTACGCGCCTCGAACGAGAAGCTCCGCGCCCGTTCCCGCCGTATCGTCGCCCTCGCCACGGGGGCCTCGGACGAGGAGATCGAGCGGGCGCTGGCGGCCACGGACGGCGAGGTGAAGAACGCGATCCTCGTCATCCTGGCCGACCTGGACGGACCGACGGCGGCCCGACTGCTGGCGGAGTCGGACGGGCATCTGCGGGCGGCGCTGGCGGCGGCAGCGGCGCACTGACGGCCTGCACAGCGCCGACGCCGGCCGCTCTCTCAGCGTGTCTTCGACCTGTCCCACGCGGTGCTGCAAGCCGTGCGGTCGGGAGGCCACCTGGCGGCCCTGGGCGACTGGGCCCTGACCACGGCCGCCTTCTGCGCCCTGGTGACCGTGACCCACTCGGCGATCACGGCGCCCGCGTCAGCCCCGGCAGCCCGACACCTCGCCGGACAACGGGCCCTGCGTGCGCGGAACTTCTCAGGCCCGCCAGACGAGCGTGTAGCGCCAGAAGAGTCGGCGACGGAGGCGGGAGGCGGGGAGGATGCGATGCGCTTCCCGGACGATCTCGGCGTAACCGGCCTCGGGGGCACGGGTCTTGGCGGTCATGGAGGCGGGCCGGGGAGCGGTGTGGCCCTTGTGCTCACGGTTCTTGATCCAGCCATTGGCGAGGTTGAGCGGTACGGAGACATGGCCGAGGAAGCGATCGGCCGCGGTCTCGTCGCGAGCGCACCCCACGACCAACAGGATTCCGCCGGGGGCGAGTTGCTCCTTGAACCGGGCGAGCGTCTCGGTCAGGGGCAGGTGATGGAGTACGGCGACGCAGGTGATGACGTCATAGGGGCCGACGGGGATGCCGTCCGGCGCGTCCGCGACGGCGAAGGTCACGGGCGCGTGCGGTTCGGTCAACTCCCGTGCCCGCGCGACGATTTCACGATCGGAGTCGATCCCATGAACCTCCCGCGCCCTCGTGGCGAGGAGCCGCGCGAGATCTCCCGTACCGCAGCCGACGTCCAGAGCCCGGCCGAAAGTGCGGGGCAACTGCCGTAGCAGCCAAGGGTGGTAGTGGGCGTTGTGGTCCCAGGGGTGGGCGGCGTTGAAGTCGTGCAGGGCCTGGAGGACACGGGGCGTGAGGATCTTCCTGCCCGTCAGTCAACAGGCAGCCGCCCAGCCGATTGACCATCCGCACTCTCGCCCGCAGGACCTCCCCGGGCGGAGCAGGCCAGTTCACCTCACCCCAAGAAGCGGGGAGCCGCCCCCGCAACGATCAACGCCCGTTGTCAGTGCCGTCTGCGATCGTGGCGTCAAGGGGATCGCAGGACCGGAGGGGGCACGGGATGGCAGGGCGGGATGACGGCGCATGGGCCGGCATGGACTACCGGGGCTGGCTGGACCACGTGGACGTGAAGCGGCGGCTCGATGCCGGGGCCGATCCGGAGAGGTGGGGTGCCGGAGGCTCGCGGCCACTGCACCGGGCGGCGATCTTCGGCTCGCCCGAGGTCGTCGCCGAACTGGCCCGCCGCGTCGCCGACGTGGACGCGCTGGAGAATGAGACAACCGCCCTGTGGGACGCGGTGATCGCGGGCCGTACCGAGAACGCCCGCGCGCTCGCCGCCGCCGGAGCCGACCCGCTGTGGACCGGGTTCGGCGGCTGGACGCCGGCACGGCTGAGTCTGGCCGGGCCGGAGCCGGACCTGTTCGCACCGGCCGACGGGGTGCCGCCTCTGACGGAGGCGGAGCGCGCGGTGGCGGAGGAGAGCCGACGGCTCCTCGCGGCCCTCGGCGAGGCCGACCACGACGGCCTGGGGCTGGCCTGCGTCGCCGGGATCGACGCCGAGGAGGCGATACGCCGCCTGGAGGCGAGGCCGGCCGACCCCCAGCTGATGGAGGACCTGCTGGAGGACCCGTACGAGTACGAGTTGGACGACACCCTGCTGCTGGTCGGCGTGACGACCGTGCCCGGCGGCTGTGTGCTCACCCAGCCCTGGGGATACGGCCCCTCGATGCCCGGCCTCCACACCCGCCTCTCCCCCGGCACCGTCTCCTACGGCCTCTACGCCAACCCCAAGAGCGGCAACCAGGGCAGCATCCACCGCGACGGCGCCTGCGAGGGCTGGGACCTCCACCCGGGCGGCGGCCCGTACGCGGAGGACACCCCGGAGGAGGTCCTGCTCTCGTACCTCCACCACTACAAGGCGGTGGCCTACACCCTCGCCTGCACCGGCCTCCGCCCCACCGACGCCCGCGCGATCGTCGGCCCGCCGGACCACTGGGTCGAACTGCCGGAGCGCGACTACTGGAAGGTATGAGGCACCCACCCGGGTACCCTCGACACCGACAACCCCAAGGACTGCGCCGACCGATCATGAAACACACCCAGCTCACCGCCCTCGGCCGCGCCCTCCGTCTCCTCGGCGAGCACGGGGAGGCGCTGACCGCCGACACTCCGGACGCCAGGCTTCACGAGGTCAAGGCGGATCTCCGGCGTGCCCTGGACCTGCTGGACGAGAGCGTCAGCGGCGCCGCGCCCGCCACCCGCTGCGCCGAGCACCCGAACGGCCCGGTCGACGAGAGCGCCCCGGATCTGTGCCTGCTCTGCGAGACCCGGCGCCGCGCCGCCCGTCGCGCCGAGTACAGCGGCGGTCCCCTCCCGCAGGCCCCCATCGAGTCCGCCCCCTCCCGCTACGGCGTCCGCGCCGACCGCCCCCAGCCCCAGCAGCGCTGGCTTCCGGAGCTGTGGAACGGTCAGGAGTGGCAGCTGTGCGGCACCCCGCGGCGGGACCGGCGGGAGGCCGAGCTGTACATCGCCGCCCAGCGGCGCGGGCCCCGCCCCGCCATGGCCTACCGGCTCGTGCACGAGTTCACCGACTACGAGGTGCTGCGCGTCTGGGGAACGCCGGTGAAGGTCGACATCGAGCCGTTGGGCAATCTGTAGCCGCTCACATCAGGGGCAGCGGTCCGAACTCGTACCCCTCCCACAGCCGTCGCGTCGCCTCGCCCGGATACGTTCCGACCTCCGGCTCCACGTCCAGCACCTGCGTCAGCCGGCCCTTGCCGTCATACGCCGGCCAGCCCGGCTCGCCCGTCCGCGCGAACGCCGTCCACGCCGAGCGGAACCGTGCCGACAGCTCCTCCGCCTCCTTCGGCACCCCGCTCCCCGCGAACAGCAGCATCCCCAGGTCCGCCTCGAACGTGCCGAAGAGCAGGGGGATGTCCAGCCCGTGACATGCCCCGAGGACTCCTCCGTTCCCCGGCGCCGACCAGGTCAGCTCGTAGACATGGGCCCGGCCGCCGCCCGCGACCTGTGCCTCGGCCAGCTTCAGCGAGGGCATCCCGAACAGCCAGTCCGTCTGCACGCGCTCGAACAGCTCGCCCGGCGTCGCGTCCGGGAAGGCGGTGCGGTACGCCCGCTCGCCGTCCGGCCCACCGGGCGCGAAGGTCCGTAGCGCCCAGGTCGCCTGCTCCTCACCGAGCTTGCCGAGCTGTCCGGCGAGGACGAGGAACAGCCGGAACTCGTCCCGGTTGTGTCCGACGAGCAGATCGACGTCCCGACCGGCGCCCGACGCCAGCGCCTCCCAGGGTGTGCACGGCAGCACCTCCCCGTCGACGACCGGCGAGAAGGGAGTGGCCGTGGGAGCCACCTGCCCCCAGCGGTCCGCGTACGCCTCCCGCATGTTCATCCCCACCGCCTCGCCGGCGGCGGGCAGTTGACGCGGATCGAGCGCGGCGAGCGCGGCGACCGTCGGGCCGGCCACCCCGGCCTCCGCCGCGATCGCGGACGCGATGTCCTTGGCCAGCTCATCCGAGAAGTACGTCCCCGGCACGCTCTGCGCGATCGCCCGCCCGAACAGCCCCCGCGCACTCGGCATGGCCAGCAGCGACGCCACCGACCCCGCCCCCGCCGACTCCCCGAAGACGGTGACCTGCCCGGGGTCGCCCCCGAACGCCGTGATGTTGTCCCGTACCCACTCCAGGGCGGCCACCTGGTCCAACAGCCCCCGGTTGGCGGGCGCGCCGTCGATCCGCGCGAACCCCTCGATCCCCACCCGGTAGTTGAACGTGACGACGACCAAGTCGCCGTCATGGGCGATGCGTTGGGCGTCGTAACCCGGACTTCCGGAGTGGCCCAGCTTGTACGCGCCACCGTAGATCCAGACCATGACCGGCCGCCCGGCGCCCGAATCCGCCTCCGGTGTCCAGACGTTGACGGTCAGCCAGTCGTCGCCCTCGGGTGCGTTGAGCACAGCCCTGCGGCCCTGGATGCCGGACTCCTGCGGGGGCGGAGGCCCGAAGGCGTACGCCTCCCGGGTGCCCTCCCAGGCCCGCACGGGCCGAGGCGCCCCGAACCGGGCCTCGCCGACGGGAGGTTCGGCGAACGGAATCCCGCGGAAGACGGTGAGTCCGCCTTCCCGACGCCCGCGCACCGCACCGGCGGCGGTCCGCACGACGAGCTCTTCGGTCACTCCATCAGCTGTCATCGTCCGAGCCTAACGACCAGGTCCCGCGTCTGCGCCTCGTCGAGCTCGTACACCGTCTCGTGGGCGCGGGGATCGCGGGCGTGGAAGGTGTGGAACATCGGCCCGGCGGCCCCGTCACCACCCAACTCCACCAGCGAGGCCGAGGCCCCGCGCACCGCGCGTTCGGTCCCGGGGGCGGTGGTCAGGTCGATGCGGTTGACGATCCCGGGCGTGACCCACACCGGCACGGACTCCAGCATCCCGAAGAGCTGGAGGTGATAGTGCCCGGTGAGGACGACCCGTACGTCACTGCCCCGGATCACCGCCGCGAGGTCCTCCGGATCGCGGAGCCCGAACACGGGCTGGGTCGCCGAGATGTCGAGGGAGATCGGCGGATGGTGAAAGGCGAGAACCGTGCCGCGTTCGGCGGGCTCGCTCAACACGACCCGGAGCCAGGCGAGTTGCTCGTTCCCGAGCCGCCCGTACACCTTCCCCGGCACCAGCGAGTCCAGCGTCACGAACCGCCAGCCGCCCACCACGCTCACCGCACATCGCTCGGCCCCGGTGGCCGACGCGCGTTCGCCGCCGTCGGCGGCGAGATGCCCGCTGCCGAGCACCTTGGCGAAGGCCTCGCGCTCGTCG
Source organism: Streptomyces sp. NPDC001617 (assembly GCF_053596855.1). Classification (NCBI taxonomy): domain Bacteria; kingdom Bacillati; phylum Actinomycetota; class Actinomycetes; order Kitasatosporales; family Streptomycetaceae; genus Streptomyces; species Streptomyces sp. NPDC001617. Next base: position 62,282 of record NZ_JBSFHA010000031.1, on the reverse strand, counting down.
TGGTTGCCGGTGGTGTAGAAGACGGGAGCGTCCATGCGCTCCGCGAACTCGCCGATCAGCTCACGGACGGTCGTGTACGCCTCCACGGCCCCGTCGTTGGCGAGGTCCCCGGTGACGACGATCGCGTCCACGCCCCGCTGGTACCGCAGTTCGTCGAGCATGAGCCGCAGCGAGTCGGTGGCGTTGACGCCGTGCTTGTCGGGGGCGTCGGCGCGCTCTACATGTGTGTCGGACAGGTGGAGTATCCGCATGTCACGAAACGTTAGCCGCCCGCCACATCGTCGTCACCACCTGTCCTGAGGGGAGCACGATCTCGTCCCGGACGGCGAAGCCCACACTCTCGTACCGCTTGAGGTTGGCGGGGTTGGTCGACTCCAGATAGGCGGGCGCGCCGAGTTCGTCGATCCGGGCGAGACTCTCGGCCAGCAGTCCCATCCCCAGTCCCTTGCCGCGGTGATCGGCACGCGTCCCCAGGATGGTGAGGTGGAAGAAGGGCTCGGCGGGGTGCGCTTCCTCGAACCGCTCACCGACGGCCATGATCGCGCGGGCGGTGGAGGGCTCGGTGACCGCCGCCAACTTCCCTTCCAGCCCGGCGACTTCCTCATCCGTGAGCTCGATGCCGCCTGAGGGAATCCAGATGGCCGCGGCCTCGACGTCCGGCGTGACCAGGGTCCAGGGGTACCGCAGTGCGGAGGTCACGTAGACCCGCCACATCACGGCGGCCTGCACGGCCCGCCGCCCCTCGTCCGGGAAGGCGGGCCCCCACACCGGGTCATGGAAGAAGGCGGAGGTGAAGGTGGAGACGATGGCGTCGATGTCGGCGGGGGTGGCGATACGGGCACGCGTCATGCACCCATTTTCAGCCCGCCCGGCACTTCTCGACGCCGGCCCGCATCACTCAGCCCGCCCGGCACTTCTCGACGCCGGCCCGCATCACTCAGCCCGTCCGGCACTTCTCGACGCCGGCCCGCATCATTCAGCCCGTCCGGCGTTTGAGGACGAGGCCCGCAGGGCCGATGGGGGGTCTGGGGGCGCAGCCCCCAGGAACGCGCACCCCCACCACCCCGCCCCGAACCACTCAGCTCAGCGACCGCAGCGCCGTCGCCTCATACGGCTTCAGCTCGTCGAAGCGCCCGCCCAGCACCTTCGCCGCCCACTCGGGGTCCTGCAGCAGCGCCCGCCCGACGGCCACGAAGTCGAACTCGTCGCGCTCCAGGCTGTCGAGCAGGTCGTCGATCCCCTTGATCGGCGCCCCCTCGCCCCGGAAGCCCTTGAGGAAGTCCCCGTCCAGCCCGACCGAGCCGACGGTGATGACCGTCTTGCCGGTCAGCTTCTTCGTCCAGCCCGCCAGGTTCAGGTCGGACCCCTCGAACTCGGGCAGCCAGTACCGCCGCGTGGACGCGTGGAAGGCGTCCACCCCCGCCGCGGCCAGCGGAGCGAGCACCGCCTCCAGTTCCTCGGGCGTCTCGGCGAGCCGCGCGGTGTAGTCCTGCTGCTTCCACTGCGAGTAGCGGAAGATGATCGGGAACTCGGGCGACACCGTCTCGCGGACCGCGGCGACGATCTCCGCCGCGAACTTCGTACGGGCCACGGCGTCACCCCCGTACGCGTCCGTACGGCGGTTCGTGCCCGCCCACAGGAACTGGTCGACGAGATAGCCGTGGGCGCCGTGGATCTCCACGCCGTCGAAGCCGATCCGCTCCGCGGCCGCGGCGGCCTCGGCGAACGCGCCGATGACGTCGTCCACGTCCCGCTGGGTCATCGCCTGGCCGGTCGGCTCGGCACCCGCGGCGGCCAGGCCGGAGGGGCCGACGGCGGGCGCGTCCGCGAACGGCGGCTGCCCCTGCTTCCGCACCATGCCGATGTGCCACAGCTGCGGCACGATCGTGCCACCCGCCGCATGGACCCCCTCGGCGACCTTCGCCCACCCGGCCAGCTGCTCCTCACCGTTGAACCGCGGGACGCGATCGCTGTCCCCGGCCGAGTCGTGGCCCACGTATGTGCCCTCGGTGACGATCAGGCCGACTCCGGCGGCGGCCCGGCGGGCGTAGTACGACACCACGTCCTCGCCCGGCACGCCGGCCGGCGAGAAGTTGCGGGTCATCGGCGCCATGACGATGCGGTTGGGGACGGTCAGGCCGTTGATCGGGGTGGGGCGGGAGAGGATCTCGGCCGCGCGTGAAGTGGACTCGGGGACGGTGGCGGTCACGTGGGGATCTCCTAGGGGACCGAGCGGTATGTGCATGCGCATGGAATCTACCTTCGCGCCAACCTCCCGGCGAGCCTCGCTATTCCGCGATCCTCTGTGACTCCGCCCACGCAACCCCACCCGGTCAGCTCAGGGACTCCAGCGACACCTCGCCCGGCACGCCGGCCGGGGAGAACTTGCGGGTCATCGGCGCCATGACGATGCGGTTGGGGACGGTGAGCCCGTTGAGCCCGAAGGGGCGGGAGAGGATCTCGGCCACACGAGCGGGGGCGGGGTGTCGGTCATGCCAAGTGGCTTTCCCCGCACGGGACTTGCGAACACATGACCGAGGGCGGCACCCCCAGCAGGAGCTGGGGGTGCCGCCCTCGGTAAGGACGTCGATCAACCGCGAGGCCGATCGTCGATCAACCGGAACCGGTCGATCAGAAGTCCATGTCACCGCCCGGCATACCGCCACCGGCGGGCGCGGCGGCCTTCTCCGGCTTGTCGGCGATGACGGCCTCGGTGGTCAGGAACAGCGCGGCGATGGAGGCGGCGTTCTGCAGGGCAGAGCGGGTCACCTTCGCCGGGTCGATGATGCCGACCTTGATCAGGTCGACGTACTCGCCGGTCGCGGCGTTCAGGCCGTGGCCCGGGGTCAGGTTGCGGACCTTCTCCACCACGACGCCGCCCTCGAGGCCGGCGTTGACGGCGATCTGCTTCAGCGGGGCCTCAAGGGCCAGCTTCACGATCGCGGCACCGGTGGCCTCGTCACCTTCGAGCTCAAGCTTCTCGAAGACGCTGCCGGCCTGGATGAGCGCGACGCCACCACCGGCGACGATGCCCTCCTCGACGGCCGCCTTGGCGTTGCGGACGGCGTCCTCGATGCGGTGCTTGCGCTCCTTGAGCTCCACCTCGGTGGCGGCACCGGCCTTGATGACCGCGACACCGCCGGCGAGCTTCGCCAGGCGCTCCTGCAGCTTCTCGCGGTCGTAGTCCGAGTCGCTGTTCTCGATCTCGGCGCGGATCTGGTTGACCCGGCCCGCGACCTGCTCGGAGGAGCCCGCACCGTCGACGATGGTGGTCTCGTCCTTGGTGATGACGACCTTGCGGGCCTTGCCCAGGAGGTCCAGGGAGGTGTTCTCGAGCTTGAGACCGACCTCCTCGGAGATGACCTCGCCGCCGGTGAGGATGGCGATGTCGTTGAGCATGGCCTTGCGGCGGTCGCCGAAGCCCGGGGCCTTGACGGCGACGGACTTGAAGGTGCCGCGGATCTTGTTGACGACCAGGGTCGACAGGGCCTCGCCCTCGACGTCCTCGGCGATGATCAGCAGCGGCTTGCCCGACTGCATGACCTTCTCCAGGAGCGGGAGCAGGTCCTTGACGGAGCCGATCTTGGAGTTGGCGATCAGGATGTACGGGTCGTCGAGCGACGCCTCCATCCGCTCCATGTCGGTGGCGAAGTACGCCGAGATGTAGCCCTTGTCGAAGCGCATACCCTCGGTGAGCTCCAGCTCCAGACCGAAGGTCTGGGACTCCTCGACGGTGATGACGCCTTCCTTGCCGACCTTGTCCATGGCCTCGGCGATGAGCTCGCCGATCTGGGTGTCGGCGGCGGAGATGGAGGCCGTCGAAGCGATCTGCTCCTTGGTCTCGACATCCTTCGCCTGCTCGAGCAGGGCACCGGAGACGGCCTCGACGGCCTTCTCGATACCGCGCTTGAGGGCCATCGGGTTGGCGCCGGCGGCTACGTTGCGCAGGCCTTCCTTGACGAGGGCCTGGGCGAGAACGGTCGCGGTGGTCGTACCGTCACCGGCGACGTCGTCCGTCTTCTTGGCGACTTCCTTGACCAGCTCGGCGCCGATCTTCTCGTACGGGTCCTCGAGCTCGATCTCCTTGGCGATGGAGACACCATCGTTGGTGATCGTGGGGGCGCCCCACTTCTTCTCGAGGACGACGTTGCGGCCCTTGGGGCCGAGCGTCACCTTCACGGCGTCCGCGAGCTGGTTCATGCCGCGCTCGAGGCCGCGCCGCGCCTCCTCGTCGAACGCGATGATCTTGGCCATGTGAAGTGGTCCCTCCAGGACTGGGGGTGATTCTTCGGACCGCGCCCGCGCCCGCGACGGACGGCTCGCATGCCTTGTGGTTCCTTGCCCCACCCGGCCTGCGGGCCTCACCGACCCGGTCCTTCGTTGTCACTCTCACCTTCAGAGTGCTAACGCCAATGATTAGCACTCGGGGTAGGCGAGTGCAAGCGGCTCTCGGGGATCGGCCAGGTCTCCCACGGACCCCCGGGCATGCCGGAGGGCCCGTACCCATGACTCCCCATGGGGTACGAGCCCTCCGAAGAAGAACGAAGAACGACGCTGCTGTTACTCCGGCGCGTGCTTCAGCCGGTCGCCAGGCGAACCATGTCCGCCTGCGGCCCCTTCTGACCCTGCGAGATCTCGAAATCGACCCGCTGGCCCTCTTCCAGGGTGCGGTACCCGTCCATCTGGATGGCGCTGTAGTGGACGAAAACATCCGCACCACCGTCGACCGCGATGAAGCCGTACCCCTTCTCCGCGTTGAACCACTTGACGGTGCCCTGAGCCATGCCTAACTCCCCTATTACTGGCCCTTGCACAGACCCGCACTTCGCGGATCCGGGTCAGACCTCACCCCCCACGGTTTGGGGGCGTGCGCCGGAACGCGTCGACCGCGGCTGAATGTATCTGCCCAACTGCCGTCTGCAACAGGTCAATCGGACGAGAATTCTGGACGGAAGGGGTCCGGAATGTAGTAAGAATTCGCCCGAATTCAGGGCAAGTCGGACCGCATAAAAGGCGCATAAGCCACAAAAGACGTGCACACTTTGGCTACTTCTCATCGCATCCGGAGCCGGTACCCATATGCGTCCGGCATACGAAAAGCAGCTGCTTCCCCAACTGTACCGTGCTCAACCATACAGAATTGCCCCCTCCGGTTCTCTCACGGAGGGGGCAATTCGATGAACTCTTGGTGACCGGCGTTACCGACGGTAATAATCGGGGCGGCCGGTATGCGCGGTCAGCCTCCGGCGACGGCCGGGATGATCGACACGCCCGCACCGTCCGGGGTGGCCGTCTCCAGCCCCTGCTCGAACCGCACATCGTCGTCGTTGACGTACACGTTGACGAACCGACGCAGCTTGCCCTGGTCGTCGAGAACGCGCGCGGCGATCCCGGTGTGGTTCTTCTCCAGGTCGGCGATGACCTCGGCGAGGGTCCCGCCCTCGGCGGTCACCTCGGCCTGGCCGCCGGTGTAGGTGCGCAGGATGGTGGGGATGCGGACGGAGACGCTCATGATGCGAGGCCAGCCTCTCGGAAGGAGTCGAGGTTCGGACGGATGGTCGCGGTCAGGCCGGTGTCCGAGGCCACCGCGTCCAGGGTCTTGAGGCCGTCGCCGGTGTTCAGCACGACCGTGGTCAGGGTCGGGTCGAGGAGACCGTTCTCGATCAGCTTCTTCGTGACACCCACCGTCACGCCACCCGCCGTCTCGGCGAAGATGCCCTCGGTCCGGGCCAGCAGCTTGATCGCGTCGACGACCTGCTCGTCGTTGACGTCCTCCACCGCGCCGCCCGTACGGCGCGCGATGTCCAGGACGTAAGGGCCGTCCGCCGGGTTGCCGATCGCCAGCGACTTGGCGATGGTGTTCGGCTTCTGCGGGCGGACCACGTCGTGTCCGGCCTTGTACGCGACCGACACCGGCGAGCAGCCCTCCGCCTGCGCGCCGAAGATCTTGTACGGCTTGTCCTCGACGAGCCCGAGCTTGATCAGCTCCTGCAGCCCCTTGTCGATCTTCGTGAGCTGCGAACCGGAGGCGATCGGCACGACCAGCTGGTCGGGGAGCCGCCAGCCGAGCTGCTCGCAGATCTCGTACGCCAGGGTCTTGGAGCCCTCCGCGTAGTACGGCCGCAGGTTGACGTTGACGAAGCCCCAGCCCTCGCCGGCCGGGTCGCCGATCAGCTCGGAGCAGAAGCGGTTCACGTCGTCGTAGTTGCCCTCGATACCGACGAGCTCGCCGCCGTAGACCGCGGCCATGACGACCTTGCCCTGCTCCAGGTCGTGCGGGATGAACACGCAGGAGCGGAAGCCGGCGCGGGCGGCGGCGGCGCCCACGGCACCGGCGAGGTTGCCGGTGGAGGAGCAGGAGAGGGTGGTGAAGCCGAAGGCGCGGGCGGCCTCGATGGCCTGGGCGACGACGCGGTCCTTGAAGGAGTGCGTCGGGTTGCCGGAGTCGTCCTTCACGAAGAGCTTGCCGGCGTCGACACCCAGCTCGCGCGCGAGGTTGTCGGCCTTGACGAGCTTGGTCCATCCGGGGTTGATGTTGGGCTTGTCCGCCACGTCCGCCGGGACGGGCAGGAGCGGCGCGTAGCGCCAGATGTTCGCGGGTCCCGCTTCGATCCGCTTGCGGAGCTCCTCGGTGTCGTAGGCCGAGAAGTCGTACGCGATCTCGAGCGGGCCGAAACACTCCTCGCAGGCGAAGACCGGACCGAGCGGTACCCGGTGACCGCACTCGCGGCAGGAGAGCGCCGCGGCGGGACCGAGGTCGACCGTCGTCGTGGAGTCCGTGGTGCTTGCAACAGTCTGCGCAGCCATGTGAGGCGAGGCCCTTTCTCCTCATCTTCCTCACGACGCATCTCGCCGTGAGACGGATTTGGCACCTTCCCTAGCCGGGGAGCCTCGCGGAAATGATCAACACTGATCTACGAGAGCCGGCTGGAGGGTTGCCGGGGCTTCATCGGGCCGTATCCCTCTGCCCCTCTGGATGAGCGGTATTCGGTTGTCCCTCCGACGACCTCGGACATGCGATGGTCATCGTCGTTGTTCAAGACTGTAACCGAAGGCCAGGACAGTTGAGATAGTCGTCCGAACCGCGAGACAAAAGTGAGGAGCCGCCTACGTGCTGGAAGAAGTCGAGCGCTGGCTGAGCACCCGCTCCTGGTCTGTCACCGATCGCCCGCTCCACCAGATCCTGGCCGCGAAGCAACGCACCGGTCAGTCGGTCTCCGTCGTCCTGCCCGCACTCAACGAGGAGGAGACGGTCGGCGACATCGTCGCCGTCATCCGCCATGACCTGATGCAGCAGGTCCCGCTCGTCGACGAGATCGTCGTCGTCGACTCCGGGTCCACCGACCGCACGTCCGAGGTCGCCGCGGCGGCCGGCGCGCGGGTCGTCCACCGCGACGACATCCTGCCCCGCCTCCCGGCGGTCCCCGGCAAGGGCGAGGTCCTGTGGCGCTCCATGCTCGTCACGACCGGGGACATCGTCTGCTTCATCGACGCGGACCTGAAGGAGTTCTCCTCCGACTTCGTCTCCGGGATCGTCGGTCCGCTGCTCACCGACCCCGGGATCGATCTGGTCAAGGGCATGTACGACCGTCCCCTGGGCACTGAGTTGGACTCGCTCGCCTCCGGCAAGACGCGCGGCCAGGGCGGCCGGGTCACCGAGCTGATGGCCCGCCCGCTCCTCAACATGCACTGGCCGCAGCTGGCCGGTTTCGTGCAGCCGCTCGGCGGCGAGTACGCGGCCCGCCGCAGCCTGCTGGAACAGCTCCCCTTCCCGGTGGGGTACGGCGTCGAGCTGGGCATGCTCGTCGACGCGCTGCATCTCGTCGGCCTCGACGCGCTCGCCCAGGTCGATGTCGGTGTGCGCAAGCACCGGCACCAGGACGGGCAGGCGCTGGGCCGGATGTCGGCGGCGATCTACCGCACGGCGCAGCTGCGGCTGGCGCGCGGGCATCTCATCCGTCCCTCGCTCACCCAGTTCGAACGGGGCGATGACGGTTTCGAGCCGCGTACCTACTCCGTGGACACGGAGGAGCGGCCGCCGATGGCGGAGATCGCGGAGTACGCCTCGCGGAAGGTCGCCTGACGGTGCGCGTCACGTGCTGTATACGGTGCACCCGCAGAGCGCAACCAAACGTTTGAGCGTTTCCGGGCCGGGCTAAGTTGAGGCGTATGGCTTCCACGCACGGTGCTGCCCATCAGGTGCTGGTCGCGTCCAACCGCGGCCCGGTCTCGTACGCCCTCCAGCAGGACGGCTCGCTGACCGCCAAGCGCGGCGGCGGCGGGCTGGTCTCCGGTCTGTCCGCGATCGGGCCGGAGGCGGGCGCCCTGTGGGTGTGCTCGGCCCTGAGCGACGGCGACCGCGAGGCCGTGCGGCGCGGGGTCGGCGAGGAGGGCGTGCGGATGCTCGCCATCCCGGCCGACGTGCACGCGGACGCGTACAACGGCATCGCGAACTCGGTCCTCTGGTTCGTCCACCACATGCTGTACCAGACGCCGCTGGAGCCGGTCTTCGACGCGGAGTTCCGCCGGCAGTGGGAGTCGTACGAGACCTACAACCGGGCCTTTGCGGAGGCGCTGGCGGAGGAGGCGGGCGACGGCGCGGCGGTCCTGGTCCAGGACTACCACCTGTGCCTCGTCCCCGGGATGCTGCGGGAGCTGCGGCCTGACCTGCGGATCGGGCACTTCTCGCACACGCCGTGGGCGCCGCCCGACTACTTCCGGATGCTGCCGGACGACATCCAGGTGCGGCTGATGGAGGGCATGCTCGGGGCGGACCGGGTGGCGTTCCTGACCTGGCGGTGGGCTACCGCGTTCCAGAACTGTGTGCAGGGGCTCGACCCCTGTCGCTGGGAGGTCACGTGGCCGTCGGGCGCCCCCCGGACGATCGAGCACCTGCTCGACGGCAGGCGGCGCACCCGCGAGACGTTCATCGGCGTCCACGGCCTCGGCGCCGACGCCGAGTTCCTGCACGCCCGCTCGCACGAGGCGGACGTCGAGGAGCGGATGGCGGCCCTGCGCGAGGAGATCGGCGCGGGCCGCAAGGCGATCGTCCGGGTGGACCGCACCGAGCTGTCGAAGAACATCGTGCGGGGGCTGCTGGCGTACCGGCAGCTCCTCGACGACCACCCGGAGTGGCGCGAGCGGGTCGTGCACGTGGCCTTCGCCTACCCCTCCCGCCAGGACCTCGCCGTCTACCGGGACTACACGGCGGCGGTGCAGCGTCTGGCGGGCGAGATCAACTCCCAGTACGGGACGCCGGCTTGGACCCCGGTCGTACTGCACGTCAAGGACGACTTCGCGCGCTCGCTGGCGGCGTACCGGCTGGCCGACGTGGCGCTGGTCAACCCGATCCGGGACGGCATGAACCTGGTCGCGAAGGAGATGCCGGTCGTCTCCGACGAGGGGTGCGTGCTGGTGCTGTCGCGGGAGGCGGGGGCGTTCCAGGAGCTGGGCAAGGACGCGATCGTGGTGAACCCGTACGACGTGATCGGGACGGCGCGGGCCCTGCACGAGGCGTTGGGCATGCCGGTGGAGGAGCGGGCGGAGCGCACGAAGCGGCTCGCGGCCGCCGCGACCGCGTTGCCGCCGGCGCAGTGGTTCCTGGACCAGTTGCAGGCCCTGCGCGACGTGACCGATCAGCCCAGCTGAGCGGTCAGCCCCCGCAGCAGCTGCACCAGCCCCGTCGGCCCGTCCACCACCAGGTCGGCCCGCTCCCGCAGCTCCGTCACCTCGTCGCTGCCGCTGCACACCAGCAGGCCCGGGGTGCCGTCGGAGCGGAGCTTGTCCACCGCGGCGAAGGCCGGAAGATCTCCCAGGTCGTCGCCGGCGTAGAGGACGGCCGTCGCGTCGATCTCGCGGACGTACTCCAGCAGGGCCACGCCCTTGTCCATCCCCGGTGGCCGGAGCTCCAGGACCATACGGCCGGGCTCGACGATCAGCCCATGCCGGGTGGCGAGGTCGGTGAGGGGTTCGCGGAGGGCCTCGAAGGCGGCCTGGGGGTCGGTGGCCCGGCGGGTGTGGACGGCGACCGCGCGCCCCTTCTCCTCGATCCAGGTGCCCTGCCAGGCCCCGATCCGGTCGAGGAATCCGGGCAGCTCGGCGCGGACGGCGGCGACACCCGGGTGCGGGGCGGGGGCGTTGACCTCACCGCTGACCGCGTCCCAGCGCTCGGCGCCGTAGTGGCCCAGGACGACCAGGTGCTCCAGCCCGGCGACCCCGGCGAAGCCCCCGTGCCGGACAGCGACCCCGGCCGGGCGACCGGTGACGACCGCCACGGACGCCACCTTCGGCGCGAGCCCCGCCAGCGCCGGCACGGCGTCCGGGTGCGCCCGGGCCTGCTCGGGGTCCGGCACGATCGGGGCGAGGGTCCCGTCGAAGTCGAAGGCGAGCACCGACTTCGCGGGGTTCGCGAGGATGGCGGCGAGTCCGTCACGCCCAGCCTGGGTGGACGGCACCGGCAGAGGATCCGTAGGGCTACCCATACCGCGACCTTAACGGTCTCCCCGCCGCTGCTCCCTCACTCTTCTCAGCCTGTTCACCGTCACCGGATCATGAGCGAGGGCCCTCTCGTCGTCCAGGAGGGCGTTCAGCAGCTGGTAGTAGCGGACCGGAGGCAGCCCCAGCTCCTCCCGTATCGCCCGCTCCTTCACGCCGGGACCGGAGAAACCACGGCGCTCGAGAGCGAGTACGGCCCGCTCGCGCTCCCCCAGCTGCTCCTGACTCATGCAACCGACCGTAACCCCGACCACTGACAACGAACTAGTCCGCGTTCTCCGCCGACGAGGCCGCGGCCTGCAGCTGGGCCAGCGTGGCCGCCGGGTTTCCGCCCGAAGCGACCGCCTGTCCTATCCGCTTCTTCACCTCGGCGCTCACGGCCGCCCAGGACATCTTGTCCACGGGATACATCTCCGACTCCGGCAACTCGTCCAGGAACGGCTTGAGGTCGGCGTCCTCCGCGTCCGAACTCATGGCCTCGGAGGCCGAGTTGGTGACCGGCAGCAGGTCGTACTCGTGCGAGAAGGCGAGGACGTTCTTCTTGTCGTAGACGAAGTCGAGGAAGTCGCCCGTCTGCTTGGCGTGGCCGTTCTTCTTGAAGGCCATCATCCAGTCGGCGACGCCCAGCGCGGTCTTGCTCTGCCCGTCGACGCCCGGCATCGGCACCATGCCGAACTTCACGCCCTTCCTGGCGGCGATCTTCATCAGCGAGGGGTGGCCGTTCAGCATGCCGACGTCGCCGCCCGCGAAGGCGGCGAACGCGTCCGCGCGGTTGAGCCTGCCCGGCGCGACCGGACCGGTGAGGCCCTTGTCGACCAGGTCGTTCTTCAGCCAGTCGAAGGTGGCGACGTTCTCCGTGGAGTCGATGCCGTACGTGCCGACGGTGTCCGTGTAGCCGCCCCCGCCACTCAGCATCCACTGCATCGTCTCGGCCTGCGCCTCCTCCGACCCGAGCGGCAGCGCGTACGGGTACTTCACGCCCCGCCCCTTGAGCACCTCCGCGTCGGCGGCGAGCTGCTTCCACGTTTTCGGCGCGGTGAGCCCGGCCTCCTTGAAGAGGGTCTTGTTGTAGAAGAGCAGCCGCGTCGAGGCCGCGAACGGCATCCCGTACTGCACGCCCTTCACCTCTCCCGCGGTGGCCAGCTGCGAGGCGAAGTCGGCCTGGGTGCTGATGGAGAGCAGGTCGTCGGCCGAGTAGAGCAGGCCCTTGTCGGCGTAGTCGGCGTACGCCCCGATCTGCGCCAGGTCGGGCGCGTCACCCGCGGCGACCATCTCCTTGACCTTGCGGTCGACGTCGTTCCACGAGTACACGCTGACGTCGATCTTCACGCCGGAGTGCTTGCTCTCGTACTCCTCGACCAGCTTGTCCCAGTACTTCTGGGAGCCGTCGGACGCCGAGTCGCCGTAGTCCGCCGCGACCAGCCTGAGCGTCACGTCCCCCGAGCCGCCCGTGAGGCCGCAGCCTCCCAGGACCGCCGTCATCCCCAGTGCGGAGACCACCGCGACCATTCCCGTCCTACGCCGCTGCACTACTCGCCCCAACTGTCTCGCCGTTCAATATGTGGACTCCATAAGGTCTACACCACGTGAGTGGACTAGACCTCTCACGGGTCGGCGGGCCACACTACACCCGTGAGACATGTCATCGCCCTTGATGTGGGCGGCACCGGGATGAAGGCCGCCCTCGTCGGCGCGAGCGGCGAGCTGCTCCACCGCGCCCGACGCGCTACCGGCCGCGAGCGCGGGCCGGACGCGGTGGTCGAGGGCATCCTCGACTTCGCCGCCGAGCTGCGCGCCTACGGCGCCGAGCACCTCGGCGAGCCCGCGTCCGCGGCCGGCGTCGCCGTCCCCGGCATCGTCGACGAGCAGCACGGCGTCGCCGCCTACTCGGCCAACCTCGGCTGGCGCGACGTACCCCTGCGCGACCTGCTCGGCGACCGCCTCGGCGTCCCGGTCGCCCTCGGCCACGACGTCCGCACCGGAGGTCTGGCCGAGGGCCGCATCGGCGCGGGCAAGGGAGCCGACCGCTTCCTCTTCGTCCCCCTCGGCACCGGTATCGCGGGCGCGATCGGTATCGCGGGCCGGGTGGAGTCGGGCGCGCACGGCTTCGCGGGCGAGATCGGCCACATCGTCGTACGGCCCGGCGGGGTTCCCTGTCCGTGCGGCCAGATCGGCTGCCTGGAGAGGTACGCCTCCGCGGCCGCCGTCAGCGAGGCATGGGCCCGGGCCTGCGGCGACCCGAACGCGGACGCCGCCGACTGCGCCAAGGCCGTCACGTCCGGCGACCCGAACGCCGTCCGGGTCTGGCAGGAGGCCGTGAACGCCCTGGCCGACGGCCTCCTCACGGCCCTCACCCTGCTGGACCCCCGCACCCTGATCATCGGTGGCGGCCTGGCCGAGGCGGGGGAAACGTTGTTCACACCGCTGAGGGAAGCGGTCGAGCGCCGGATCACTTTCCAGAAGGCGCCGGAGATCGTGCCGGCGGCCCTGGGCGACAGCGCCGGATGCCTCGGTGCCGGCCTACTCGCCTGGGACCTCCTCACTACAACTGACCGCACGGAGGTAACTACCTGATGGCTTCTAGCAAGGTTCTCGCCGGTGGCCAGGTGGTGCTTCCCACCGGGATCGTGAACAACGGCCGTGTCGTCGTCGAGGGGACGCGGATCGCCGGCGCGGCCTCCGACCACGCCGAGGTCATCGATGTCGGCGGCCATTGGGTGGTGCCCGGGTTCGTCGACCTCCACAACCACGGGGGCGGAGGAGCCTCCTTCACATCCGGCACGGTCGAGGACGTGCTGCACGGCATCCACACCCACCGCCTCCACGGCACCACCACCCTCGTCGCCTCCACGGTCACCGGCGACATGGACTTCCTCGCCCAACGGGCCGGTCTGCTCAGCGAACTCGCCGAGCAGGGCGACCTGGCCGGTATCCACTTCGAGGGCCCGTTCATCTCACCGTGCCGAAAAGGCGCCCACTCCGAGGAACTCCTGCGCGACCCCGACCCGGCGGAGGTCCGCAAGCTGATCGACGCCGCGCGCGGCAAGGCCAAGATGGTCACCCTCGCCACCGAACTCCCGGGGGGCATCGACTCCGTACGCCTGCTCACGGAACACGGCGTCATCGCGGCGGTCGGCCACACCGACGCGACGTACGAGCAGACGGTCGAGGCGATCGACGCGGGCGCCACCGTCGCGACCCACCTCTTCAACGCGATGCCGGCCCTCGGCCATCGCACCCCCGGCCCGATCGCCGCACTCCTCGAGGACGAGCGGATCACGGTCGAGCTCATCAACGACGGCACGCATCTGCACCCGGCCTCCCTCCAGTTGGCGTTCCATCACGCTCGCGCGGGTCGAGTCGCCTTCATCACGGACGCCATGGACGCGGCCGGTTTCGGCGACGGCAGGTACATGCTCGGCCCCCTGGAGGTCGAGGTCAGCGAAGGCGTCGCCCGCTTGGTCGAAGGCAATTCCATCGCCGGTTCGACCCTCACCCTCGACCGCGCCTTCAAGCGGGCCGTGACGGTCGACGGGCTCCCCGTCGAGGACGTCGTCGCCGCCATCTCCGCCAACCCGGCGCGGCTGCTCGGCATGGCCGACTCGATCGGCTCGCTGGAGCCCGGAAAGTACGCCGACCTGGTGGTTCTTGACCATCAATTCGACCTCAAAGGCGTGCTGCGCCGGGGTGAATGGGTGGTCGATCCCCAACTGGGGTGATGTGTCCGGCTGTTGAGGGCGGTGGTTGTCCTGAGAAACTGGGACGACCACCGTCCGTCCGGCATGATCGGCCGCCCGGACGGACAGATACGGCAAGCGCGTTCCGCATTCGTCTTCGGGGGAGGTCGGCCCAGGTGATCCTCACGGTCACACTGAACACCGCTCTCGACATCACCTATCGCGTGCGGTCCCTGCGGCCGCACGCCTCCCACCGGGTCTCCGAGGTCACGGAACGCCCCGGCGGCAAGGGCCTGAACGTGGCGCGCGTACTGGCGGCCCTCGGCCACGAGGTGACGGTCACCGGCTTCACGGGCGGCGCGACCGGAGCCGTCGTACAGAGCCAACTCACCGCGACACCAGGGGTGGTGGACGCCCTGGTCCCGGTCGCCGCCGCGACCCGCCGCACGATCGCGGTCGTGGACGAGCAGACGGGCGACACGACACAGCTCAACGAGCCCGGACCGACGATCACGCCCGCCGAGTGGTCCGCCTTCCAGGAGGCCTACGAGGACCTGCTGGCGTCGGCGTCCGCGGTGGCCCTGTGCGGCAGTCTGCCGCCGGGGGTGCCGGTGGGCGCGTACGCGGGTCTCATACGGACCGCGAGGGCGGCCGGCGTCCCTGTCCTCCTCGACACCAGCGGCGAACCCCTGCGCCGCGGTGTCGCCGCCCGCCCGGACCTGCTCAAGCCCAACGCCGACGAACTGGCCGAACTCACCGGCTCCCACGACCCGTTGCGCGCCGCTCAGGACGCCCGCCGCCGGGGCGCCCGCGCGGTGGTCGCCTCGCTCGGCACCGACGGTCTGCTCGCGACCGCCCCCGAGGGCCGCTGGCGCGCCGCCCCGCCCGCCCGCGTCCGCGGCAACCCGACCGGCGCCGGCGACTCCGTGGTCGCGGGCCTGCTGTCGGGCCTGGTCGACCAACTCCCGTGGCCGGACCGGCTGTCCCGCGCGGTCGCCCTATCGGCGGCGACCGTACTGGCGCCGGTGGCGGGGGAGTTCGACCGCGCGGCCTACGAGGAGCTGGCGGAGCGGGTCGCGGTGACCGGCCAGGTCACCGCCGCCTAGTGCCGCTCGCTAGCTGGTGACCTGGCCCTTCTTCAGGTACAGCTGGTCCAGTAGGACGTTGCACTTGTCGCCCGCCTGGCAGGTCACGGTGATGGTGTTCGGGCCCTTTTTGAGGGTGGGCCACGAGTAGGTCTTGGTCCAGCCCTTGGCGAAATCGCCGTCCTTGGCGTGCGCGTAGTTCTTGAAGCCGACCTTCGAGCCGAAGGTCTTGCCGTTCACGACGAGCGACATCGCCTGGTCCTCACCGGGGACGCTGTAGGTCGCGAACAATGTGTACACGCCCCCCTCGGCGAGATTGTCGATCGTCCAGGTGACCGACGCGCCCTCGTTGTTGAGGTTGCCCACATACGTGCCGCCGTCCGCACCGGCGCCCTCGACGTCCGACGCCGTGGTGGCGCCGCCGCCCAGCTGGAGGTCCTTGGCGTCGGTCTTCGGCAGGTCGGTGCCGGCCGCGCTGGCGCTCGCCGACTGGCTGGGCTCGGAGCTCTGCGAGGTGGAGGTCGAGGCCGAGGCGTCGCCGCCCGCCTTGTTGTCCGAGGAGTCGCCGCCCATCATCGCCACGCCGATGCCGATGACGACCGCGGCGACCACCGCGATCGCACCGATCAGCAGCCCCTTGGTGTTGGGCCCGCGCCGACCGCCACCGCCGCCGCTGTACGCCGGCTGCTGCGGGGCCGTGGGAGCACCACCGCCGCCGGGGAAGGTCTCCGGGGCCGCGTAGTGGGCGCTCGGCTGGCCGTACGTCCCCTGCTGCTGCGGGGCCTGCCCGTAGGCGGCCGTCTGCTGGGCCTGAGCCGGCTGGCCGTACTGGCGCTGGCCGACCGCGCGGTTCCGGTTGACGGAGCCCGGGTAGCCGTAGCCACCGCCACCGGACGGCGGCTGGGCGCCGTTGGCCTGGCCGTCGGCGTAGAGGTAGCCGAACGGGTCGTCGTCCTCGGGCGTGCTGGCGCCGTTGTTGCCGGACGTCATCCCTGGGTACTCCTCAGCGGTGCGGATCGAACGCGATACGGGGGGTCAGAATGGCGAGCCTACCCGCTCCACGTGCCGCAAACGGGTGACTCGGATCGCATCGTTCCGCCACCCCTGGCCCTGACCTGGGGTATCAGCCGGCCCGTCGATGTTGTTTGGGACGAGATCGTTTCTCTACGTACATCCGCTCGTCGGCTGACTTCAACACTTCGTCCGCGGTCATTCCGCAGTGTGCCCACCCGATGCCGAAACTGGCGCCCACCCGCATGGCCCGTCCGTCGACGCGGATCGGCTGGATGATCTCGTTGCGCAGGCGTACGGCCAGGTCCTGGGCATCCGCGCGGCCGAGCCCGTCGGCGAGAACCACGAACTCGTCGCCGCCGAGCCGGGCCACCGTGTCGCCGTCGCGCACGCCGCGGGTCAGCCGCCGGGCGACCTCGATGAGGACCGCGTCACCGGCGTTGTGCCCGAACCGGTCGTTGATCGACTTGAAGCCGTCGAGGTCGCAGAAGAGGACCGCGAGCCCCTTGGTGCCGTCGTCGCGCTCGCCCTCGGGGGCGACGGTGTGCACATGGTGGTCGAAGGCGTCGTAGGCGTCGGCGCCGCCCGGGCGGAAGTCGAAGCCGTGGCCGTTTATGTCGAACGCGGGGTGGCCGTAGGCCGCGTCCAGGGACTCCAGGGCGCCGGGGTGCGCGGGGCGGTGACACAGGCGGGAGGAGAGGCGGGAGCGAAGCTCGGCGGAGTTCGGCAGGCCGGTGAGGGAGTCGTGCGAGGCGCGGTGGGCGAGCTGCAGCTCGCGGCGCTTGCGCTCCTCTATGTCCTCGACGTGGGTGAGGAGGAAGCGGGGGCCGTCGGCGGCGTCCGCGACGACGGAGTTCCGCAGCGAGACCCACACATACGTGCCGTCCCGGCGCCCGAGACGCAGCTCCGCGCGTCCGCCCTCCGCGGAGGTCCTCAGCAACGTCCCTATGTCCTCGGGGTGGACCAGGTCGGAGAAGGAGTAGCGGCGCATCGCGGAGGCGGGGCGGCCGAGGAGCCGGCACAGGGCGTCGTTCGTCCGCAGGATCCGGCCATGCTGGTCGCCGCCCATCTCGGCGATGGCCATGCCCGAGGGGGCGTACTCGAAGGCCTGCCGAAAGCTCTCTTCACTGGCCCGCAGGGCCTGCTGCTCCCTTTCGAGCCTGACCAGTGCGCGCTGCATGTTGGCCCTCAAGCGAGCATTGCTGATCGCTATCGCGGCCTGGAACGCGTACATCTGCAGCGCTTCGCGTCCCCATGCGCCCGGTCGCCGGCCGTTGCGCGGCCGGTCCACGGACAGGACGCCGATCAGCTCGCCGCAGGTGCCGCCGGGCGCGGCGGGCATGTACATGGGCGCGAAGAGCCGGTCCGACGGATGCCACTCGTCCTCGAACCGGGGCGCGGGTCCGTCCGTGTACCACTGCGGGACGTCGTCGTCGTCGAGGATCCAGCCCTCGGTGTGCGGTATGAACACCAGGTCGCCCCAGTGCTCACCCATGGTGAGCCGGCGCTCCCAGGAGTCGCGGGAGCCGACCCGGCCGGTGATCAGCGCCTCGGCCGCCGGGTTTCCGGCGAAGGCGGCGACGACGAGATCGCCGTCGGGGCGGACGAGGTTGACGCACGCCAGCTCGTACCCGAGCCCGTTGACCACGCCGTCGGCGACGGTCTGCAGGGTGTCCGCCAGGCTGCGGGCCGTGTTCATGTCAGCCATGACCTGGTGCAGTTGTCGCAGAGTCGCAAGGCGGACGTAGGGCTCCGACTCGGTCTCCATGCTCGCCCTCCCCCCGAGACCTCGCAGCGAATCAAGGGTTCTCATCGGCGTATCGTTCTGGCAGCTTCCCAGCCACTGAATCACAGCGTGAAGCCCACTCGGTACACAGGGTCAACAATTAATGTCCCTTGTGACTCAAGTCACAACTAAAGATGAACAATTGAGTGGGGTTTCTGCGTTTTCCCTGTGCCTTTCCTGAACGCAAACTTTGTGCGGATGTGGAGATGGCACAAGATGCCGCAGAAGGGTACGGGAAGGCGGCTGATCGGTTCCGCCGATGGTCCTAGGTCCGGGCTGGTCCCGACGCCCGATGCGATCCGCGGGGTCCTCGGCCTAGCGTTTCGGACGTGCTGAACACTCCCCCTGCTGCCGCCCCCGCCCCCGTCCTGATCACTGCTCCGCCCGCCTCCGGGCATCCTGTCGGTGTGAGCAACGACGAGTTCCGCGCCGCCATGTCCCGGCTGACCGCGGGTGTGGTCCTGGTGACCGCGCAGGAGCCATCGCTGGACCCGGACGACCCGTCCGCGCCGGCCGGCGAGGACGTGGGCATGACGGCCACCGCCTTCATGTCGGTCTCCCTGGACCCCCCACTGGTCCTGGTCAGCCTGCGCAACGGCTCCCGCATGGACGACCTGCTCGACGAACAGCCCCTGTGGTCGGTCTCGGTCCTCTCCGAGAGCCAGCGCCACATCGCGGGCCGGTTCGCGATGAAGGGCCGCATCAGTGACCGGCTGTTGTTCGAGGACATCCCGTACGTCCGCGGGAAGGCGACCGGCGCTCCCCTGGTGGGCGGCGCCCTCGCGACCCTGGAGTGCCGGACCGAGCAGCGGGTGATCGCCGGTGACCACACGCTGGTGATCGGGCGGGTGCTGACAGCCGAGGTGCCGAGCGCGGACGGGGGGCCGCTTGCGTATTTCCGGGGGCGGTACCGGCAGTTGGGGTGACCTGCTCATTCCGTGGCACGCGCGCGTGGATGTCATTTACGGTGCGCGCATGACGACGATGCCGGCACCCCGCCTCGAAGAGATCACTCCCCGCACCTTCGAGGCCGCGACCGCGATACGGGTCCGCCCGGAGCAGGAATTCGCCGTCACTCCGGTGATGGAGTCCCTCGCGGAGGCGTATGTCCGCCCCGCCGGCGTCGCCTGGCCGCGCCTGATCGTCGACGGCGACCGCCCGGTCGGCTTCCTGATGGCGTTCTTCGACATCGACTGGAAGCAGGACGGCACGCTCTTCCGCTCCGGTCTGTGGCGACTGACCATCGCGGCCGAGGAACAGGGGCGCGGGTACGCCAGGTTCGCCGTGGAGTCCGTTGCGGCCGAGATCCGCCGCAGGGGCGGAAAGCAGCTGTACGTCACCTGGCACCCCGAGCCGAACGGCCCGGAGGAGTTCTACCTGAAGCTCGGCTTCCGCATCACCGGCGAGCAGAGCGAGGGCGAGACGGTCGGGGTGCTGGACCTCTAGGGCCGCACATCCAGCTCGGCCACGCGTGTGGCGTCCGTCACGATGTCGATGACCGCGATACGGTCGCGTACGAACGTGAAAGCCAGCGTCCGGTCCAGGCGTCCCTCCACGAACACCGCGAGACCCGTACGGCCGCCGACCAGGGCGGGCCGGGCGAGCGTGCCGAGGTGGGAGAACTGCGAGGCGCCCTTGGCGACCGCCGCCGCACCCGTGGTCACGCCGAACTCGGTGCGCGCGACGACATCCGGGTCCAGCAGCTCGACCAGGGCGTCGAACTTCCCCTCCCGGGCGGCGGCGAGGAAGGCGTCGACGACCTCCCGCTGCCGCCCCGGATCGGCATCGTGCGCCTCGGCCCCCTGCACCCGCCGCCGCGCCCGGCTCGCCAACTGCCGCGCCGCCACGGGGCTGCGCCCCACGATGTCCCCGACCTCCTCGTAAGGCACCGCGAACAGGTCGTGCAGCACGAACGCCAGCCGCTCGGCGGGCGTCAGCGTCTCCAGTACGACGAGCAGCGCGACGCCCACCGAGTCGGCGAGCACGGCGTCCTGCTCGGGGTCGGCGTGGGCGGCGGTGGCGGTGGCGGTGCTCTCCAACGGCTCCAGCGGCTCCTCCGCGCGCGACTTCCGCGACCGCAGCATGTCGAGGCAGACCCGCCCGACGACGGTGGTCAGCCAGCCGCCGAGGTTGTCCACCTGCCGCGCGTCGGAACGGCTGAGCCGGAACCAGGCCTCCTGCACCGCGTCGTCGGCCTCGGCGGCGGAGCCGAGCATGCGGTAGGCGACGGCGCGAAGGTGAGGCCGGTGCGATTCGAATCGCCGGGCAAGGAATTCGTGGTTGCCGCTGTTGTCGCTCATGCCTATAGGACGGACGCCACGACAGCGATGTGACAAGGCCGTCCTACGACCCCTGCGAACCGATCCCTACGACCAGTCCCGGCCGGACCGCCCCCGTTTGGTGTCCGACCGCTGCTTCTTCTCCCGCAGCCGCCGCTCATTGATCCCACGGGGAATCCGGGTGGGCCGGCGCGGCTTGGGCGGGGGCGCGGTGGCCTCGGCGAGCAGTGCGGCGAGCCGTACCGCCGCGGTCTCCCGATTACGCCACTGGGACCGATGCTCGGAGGCACGCACGCTCACGACCCCGTCGACGAGCCGCCCGGCCAGCCGCTCGAGCGCCCGCGCCTTCCACACCTCGGGCAGCGCCTCGGTGTTCGCCAGGTCGAAGCGCAGCTCCACCTGGGAGTCGCTGGTGTTGACGTGCTGTCCGCCGGGCCCCGAGGAGCGCGAGAAACGCCACATGAGCTCGGCCTCGGGGAGGGAGACGGAGCCGCGGATGAGATAGGGACCGGACATGCCCACCATGGTCGCGCAGCTGACCGGCACACGTCACGCGAATAACGTTCACCCCGTGTTCGGTAAAGAACGTAAAGAGAAAGGGAACCTTGGGTACCCCTCTCGGCGTTCATACGGGTAGCTGTAGCTTCATGGCCGTACTACCAAACGAGGGAAAGGACTCCCAACCATGGCTGTAAGCCTGTCCAAGGGTGGCAACGTCTCGCTCACCAAGGAGGCTCCGGGCCTGACCGCCGTCACCGTGGGCCTCGGCTGGGACGTCCGCACCACCACCGGCACGGACTTCGACCTCGACGCCTCCGCGATCGCGGTCAACACGCAGGGCAAGGTCTACTCGGACGCCCACTTCGTGTTCTTCAACAACAAGCAGACCCCGGACAACACCATCGTCCACACCGGCGACAACCGCACCGGCGAGGGCGAGGGCGACGACGAGGCGATCAACGTCAACCTGGCGGGCCTCCCCGCCGACATCGACAAGATCGTCTTCCCGGTCTCCA
Source organism: Streptomyces sp. NPDC001617 (assembly GCF_053596855.1). Classification (NCBI taxonomy): domain Bacteria; kingdom Bacillati; phylum Actinomycetota; class Actinomycetes; order Kitasatosporales; family Streptomycetaceae; genus Streptomyces; species Streptomyces sp. NPDC001617. Next base: position 40,934 of record NZ_JBSFHA010000031.1, on the reverse strand, counting down.
TCTACGACGCGGAGACCCGCTCGCAGAACTTCGGCCAGGTCCGCAACGCCTACATCCGCATCCTCAACCAGGCCGGCGGCGCCGAGATCGCCCGCTACGACCTCTCCGAGGACGCGGCCACGGAAACGGCGATGGTCTTCGGCGAGCTGTACCGCAACGGCGCGGAGTGGAAGTTCCGCGCGGTCGGCCAGGGCTACGCGTCGGGTCTCGTCGGCATCGCGCAGGACTTCGGCGTGAACGTCTGACGGACGCTGCGCTGAGCGGGAGCCCCTGGTCTTGAGGCCGGGGGCTCCGGCGTTCGGTCAGCTCTCGGAGGCGTACGGCACGAAGGTCGCCCAGGCCGTGGGGGTGACGGTGAGGCGGGGGCCGGTGGTGTGCTTGGAGTCGCGGATGTGGATGGTGCGGGGTGCTATCGCGATTTCGACGCAGGAGTTGCCATCCGTGCCACTGCTGTAGCTGCTCTTGAACCACACCAGCTCGGAGGCATCCCCGGCAGCGGTCTTGCGGATCATGTCTCTCCCAGCAGTTGCTCGACAAAGGCCAGTGACTCCCGTGGCGGGAGAGCCTGAGCCCGGATGGTGCCATACCGCAGCTCAAGGATGCGGAGTTGTTTCGGGTCAGTGATGGGGCGGCCGTTGAAGGCGCCGTCCGAACGCCCAACCGCTGTGCCGTCCGGAAACTTCAGCAGCTCGATCTTGCCGTCCAGCCCTGGGTGAGCATCGCTGTTCGTCCGCATGACTTGAAGCGTGACGTTGCGCATCCTCCCCGCTTCCAGCAGACGTTCGAGCTGCTGTCGCCACACCATTGTGCCCCCGACCTGTCGACGTACGACCGCCTCTTCCAGCACGAAGTGGATGGACGGGGCCGGGTCACGGTCGAAGACCGACTGCCGGGCCAAGCGAGCGACCACCATGCGTTCCACGTCGTCTTGCGAATACGGCGGCTGCGCCGCCTCGAAGAGGGCCCGCGCGTGATCCGGCGTCTGCAACAGCCCGTGGACGCTGTTGCACTCGTACACCCCGATCTCAACCGCCTGCGCCTCCAGCTTCGCCAGTTCCCGCACCTTCTTCGGGTACCGGACTTTCTTCACGTCCTCCCACGCCGCGGCGATGAGCCCACCCGCCTGCAACACCTCGTCGGCCTTGTTGAGGTACTCCTGCCGGGGAATCCGTTTGCCGCCCTCGACCTTGTAGACCATGTCCTCGCCGTAGCCGACGGTCTCCCCGAACTCGGCGGCCCGCATCCCCACCGTCTCCCGCCGCAGCTTCAGCTGGCGTCCGACGGTCGCGAGCACCGCCAAGCCCCACTCGTCGTCCGGGTCGACCTCCCAACCCGGCTCGTCCGCCTCGCCGTTCACACTCATCCCGCGCCCCTCCGCCGTCCGTCCGTACGCACGCCGCCCCTACCCGTACGGCCCCTCCCGACAGCCCGGACACCACCGGACAACCCCCGGACAGTCACCGTACGCAACGGCATCGTCACTGTTCACGGTACGCACGCACCACCACGCTGAGTGACGTGAATCAAGAAACCGCCGTGATCCGCAACTTCAGCGTCCAGCTCTCCCCCACCCCACGGGGAGCCCGCCTCGCCCGACTGCTGGCGACCGAGCAACTCCGCGCCTGGGAGCTCCCGTTGGACCCGGCGGCGCACATCGTGGGCGAGCTGGCGGCAAACGCGGCGACCCACGGCCGCGTACCGGGCCGCGACTTCCGCCTGACGCTCTACGTCGTCGGCGACACCCTCCGTATCGAGGTCACGGACACCCGGGGTGACCGTATGCCAAGCCCCCAACTCTCCTCCCCCGACGCCGAGTCGGGCCGAGGTCTCGTGATCGTGGACGCCCTCGCCGACGAGTGGGGCGTCGCACCGGGGCTGTCGCCACGCAAGACGGTGTGGGCCGATGTCCGGCTCGACCGGAGCACGGTGGAGCGTGCTCCGGTGGGTCCGTGCTTCGGCGGCTCGGGACGCCTTTCCCAAGGAACGAACAGGTGAAAGGACCCCCACCAAACCAAACCCGGGCCGCTCACCCGCGCGAGTGAACATCGCCAACTCAGCTGGATTTCGGCCCGGTTGCCTGCCCTACGCTCAGCGCAACACAACCGCAGACATGCGACGGCCCTCGCCGGGACTGGCATCCCAGTGCGAGGGCCTGACCACCAAGGAAGAAGCAGCTTCCCGATGGACACCGAAAACCCTAGCGCGCCCCAGCGCGCCCAGTCCCGTGTTGCCGCCAAGAACCACCCGATCCGGGACCCCGAAACCGGCGGCGGCCTGATCCACGACCACACCCGCCACACCAGCCGGTTCACGGTGATCGGCAACCATCTCATCCAGCACCCGAGCTGGGTCCTGATCTGGGCCAAGGAGATCGAGATCGCCCGTCGGCCGGACCTGTCCGCCCGCTACGCCCAGGCGGAGGGCAATCTGGAACACGAGGATTCGGCCATCGCGCAGGAAGCGCTTCGCGAGCTGAGCGCAGTTCTCGAAGAGGCCCTGAAGGCAGTTCGCGAGTGAGCTGGAAATGGGAGTACGCCTTGGGGGCCGAAGAGGCGGCTCGCGTCGCTCCGGCAGACTTCCTCGGCGCTGTCTCGCTCCGAGCCGACGAACTGGTCAGGGCGGCTGAAGCACTTCACCTCCACGGTCGAGCCTATGAGGGGATCGACCCGAAAGGCGGCGACATGGCGGACATGGAGGGAGACGGGGCCTTCGACCCTCGTACGCTCATCGCCGCCATCGAAATCGTCTCCCGCTCCAACCCCGACAACGACTGGGTCACCCAGCTGCGCGACTACCCCTTGATCGGCGTCCCCGTCTACGCGATCTTCGACCCCCGCACCGGCGAGGGCGCCGTCCTCACCGACATCCACATCACCCCCGAAGGCCCCCGCTACGCCACCCGCAAGGACTTCGTCTACGGCGAGGACGTCACCATCGGCAACTGGACGATCTCGACCGACGACCTGCCGCTCTACCAGCCCATCGGCCGGTAATACCCCAGCACCGACGCCAGTTGCCCGAACCACTCGCCCAGCTGTGCCCTCGGTTTCGCCTGGACCACGCACTCGTAGAAGCGGCCGTCCAGATGGATCACCGCCATCATCAGGGCCTTGCCGTTGGGGCTCGCCTTGTAGTGGACGCTGCGGATCTCCGGCCAGGGGAACTCGACGGACGCGCCGTGGTCCTCGAAGGCGATGCCGGCGATGTCGACCACGATGGAGTTGTGGACATCCACCGCCATGAACTCCGGGCCCTCGGCGGGAAGTTGGGGTGGGGCCGGGGTGGCGTACTGCGGGGGCGGTGGGCCGAAGCCGGGTGGGGCGGCTGTCGGTGGAGGCGGGGGCTGTTGGCCGTACGGGGGTTGGTTGCCGTACGGCGGTGGCGGCGGGGGCTGTGTCGTCATCGTCTTCCGTGGCCTGATCGTGGATCGTGGTGTGGTTCCGGGAGGTGGAATTTACCCAGTGGACCTGGGCGGTTGATGCTCGACGGTCCCCCACTCGTCTTCCAGGAGGCTGAACATCAGGGAGTCCCGCCAGCCGTCGCGGATCAGTGCCGTATGACGGAGGCGGCCTTCGTAGGTCATGCCCAGTTTCGTCAGCACCCGGGACGAACCGGTGTTCCGGGGGTCGCAGGTGGCGTGGATCCGGTGGAGTCCGAGGTCGTCGAAGCCGTGGGAGAGAAGCTGTCGACCGATCTCCGTGCCGATGCCCTGGCCCCAGAGGCGTGGATGCACGACGTACCTGATCTCGCCCTGGCGCTGGTCACGGCTGTGAATGTGCAGCTCACCCATGCCCACCACCTCCGCCCCGATCCGGGCGACGTACGGCAGCCGGTGCCGCGGCCTGCACGACCACGCCTCAGCTGCCTCCCTCACGAACTCCCGTGTCTGTTCCTCCGTGTTCGGCCCCCACCCCTGATAACGGCACACCTCCGCGAGACACGCCCAGGAATGAACGGCCGGCCAGTCCTCCGCAACGATCTCGTCCAGGGTCACCGCGCGCCGACTCATGAGGAGATCATCGCCGATAGCGTCCTCCCATGCTTCTCGAACAGCTCTCGCCGAAGGACGGCGCCCTCCCCGGCGAGTTGCTCACCGAACTCACCGCGCTCTACGCCTCCAACCGCGAGTTCCACGCCCTCAGCGGCGACTTCCCGGATCCGGACGACATCCGCCCCGAGCAAGTGGCGGTCGCGCTGGCCGACGAGCTGGTCAACCCGGACATCGAGGTGCTCCTGGCCCGTAGCGAGGGGCGTTTGGTCGGGATCGCCATCACGCTCGCCCACCACCCCGACCCGGCCGACCCGGACCCGTGGATCGGGCTGCTGATGGTGGACGCGGACGTGCACGGGCGGGGCTACGGGCGCCGGTTGGCCACCCTCGTCGAGACCCGATTCCGGGAGGCGGGCCGGGACGCCGTACGTCTCGCCGTACTGGAGAACAACCCGAAGGGACTGGCCTTCTGGACCACCCTCGGCTACGAGGTGATCGCCCACCGACCCGACCTCCAACTCGGCCGCCCCTGCGCGGTGTTGCGGAAGGAACTGCACACCCCGGCCGAGTGAACCGCAGACCCGGCGTGCAGTATGCCGACGTGGAGTGGACGACCTTGGCGGGGACAGGGCTCGGTGCGTTGATCGGTGTCGGGTCGACGCTGGTCGCGGACCGGGTGCGGTGGCGGCGGGAGTCGGCCGTGCGGGGGCATCAGGAGCGCAAGGACATCTATGTGACGTGCCTGACGAAGTACCGGCAGGCGTACGAGTCCATGCATGCCGACGCTGTCGCGCATCGCGGGCAGGACGGGCTGGAGGCCGCCGTACGGGAGGCGTTTCGGGGGTCGGGGTGCGACGAGGTCCGTGAGTCGGTTCTGATCTGCGCGCCTCAGAGGATGGCGGATGTGCTGGAGGAGGTCTACGGCACCCTGCGCGAACTCCAGGAGATCTTCGCCACCGGAGAGCCGTCCCTCGACTCACCCGAGTTCCAGGAGCAGCGACTCAGGCACGGACAGGCGGTGTGGGCGGCACGGGCGGCGATGCGACGGGATCTTGAGCGACGGGTGTGACGGTTCGCACCGCACCGCTCAAGTTCCTCACAGAGTCGGCGGGCCATGATTCAACCCCCGTGGACGCGGCCTGAAATTCGTGTGCGGGAACTTGTTATGGGCCGCAGGGGTGGGCCGTCTCCGTAACGACAGCGGAGAAAGGAAACCCGACGACATGTACCTCAGACGCGGCAAGCGGGCCCGGAGCGGGCGACCCCGGTGGCGTATCGCGGCGCCCGCGGGCGTGGCGGTCCTCGTCGTCCTGGGCGGGGTCGCGGCGGCGGCCACCGTCGTCGCGGGCTCCGGTGACGGGGCGACCGACGTCAAGGCGGGCACGTACAACCTGGCGGTCGCCAGGAGCGGCCTGTGCATGGATCTCGTCGGGGGCGGTTCGTCCCCCGGCACGCAGGTCCAGCAGTGGGGCTGCGCCGCGGGGCAGGGCAACCAGCAGTGGACCCTGGCCGACCGCGGATCGGGGCGGTTCGCCATCAAGTCCGTGGCCAGTGGGCTGTGCCTCGACGTCACCGGCGGCTCCACCGCCTCCGGGACCCGCCTCCAGCAGTGGGGCTGCGGGAACGACCAGGCCAACCAGCTGTGGACGCTGAAGCCGGCGCGGGACCACACCTACCAGATCGTCAACGCCGGCAGCGGTCTGTGCGTCAGCGACGCGGGGGCGAGCACCGCGCCCGGCGCCGCCGTCGTCCAGGAGACCTGTTCCACCAACAGCAACAAGCGCTGGTCGCTGACCGCGGTCGGCACCACCGCCTCGAACACCCCGCAGCCGACCGCCACGTCGGGTACGTCGGGTACTTCGGGTACGACCATCACGGTGGCGGCCGACGGCAGCGGTGACGTCAAGACCGTCCAGGCGGCGATCGACAAGGTCCCGGTCAACAACACCAAGCCGGTGACCGTCGCCATCAAGAAGGGCACCTACCGGGGCGTCTTCACGGTCCCGGGCAACAAGCCCTATGTGACGCTGAAGGGCCTCGGGTCGGCCGCCTCCGACGTCGTGCTGGTCGAGAACCACGGGGCCGGCACCAAGAAGGCGGACGGGACGACCTACGGAACCTCCGGCAGCGCGACCGCGTTCGTCGACGGCCACGACTTCTCGGCCTCGAACCTGACCATCTCCAACGACTACGACACCGGGACCAACAGCACCGGCCAGGCGGTCGCCCTGAGCCTGTCCGCCGACCGCGCGGTCCTCACGAACGTACGGATACTCGGCCACCAGGACACCCTCCTGGTCAACAACTCCGCACGGGCCTACTTCCTGAAGTCGTACGTCGAAGGCACCGTCGACTTCATCTTCGGCGGCGGGATCGCGGTCTTCGACCAGAACGAGATCCACCAGCTGGGCAGCGGCGGTTACCTCACCGCGGCCAGCACACCGGCGAGCCGTTCCTACGGCTACCTGTTCTACAAGTCGAGGATCACCGGGCCTTCGGCCACCAAGACCGGCAGCCTCGGCCGGCCGTGGCGGCAGGACGCGCAGGTCCTCTACCGCGAGTCCGACCTCGGGTCCTTCGTCAACACCGGGCACCCCTGGAGCGACATGTCCGGCTCCGTCTGGACGAAGGCCCGCTTCAGCGAGTACAGGAACACCGGAGCGGGGGCCACGGTCAACGCCAACCGGCCGCAGTTGAGCGACGCCCAGGCGGCGAAGTACACCCCCGCCGCGTACCTGGCCGGCTCGGACGGCTGGAACCCGATCGCGACAGCGACGACCAGCGGCAGCACCTCGTCCGGCACGGTCTGCGACCCCACCTCCTACGGAGCGAAGGCCGACGGCACGACGAAGGACACCGCCGCCCTGCAGAAGGCGATCAACGCCTGCGCGGGCAAGGGCACGGTGGAGCTGACGAGCGGCACGTACCTGTCGGGCGCCCTGACCCTGCCCGGCGACCTCACCTTCCGCATCGATGCGGGAGCGACCCTGCTCGCCTCGCAGAACGCGGCGGACTACGCCTCGTCGGGATCGAAGCTCGCCCCGCTGCTGGCCGGGTCCGGGAAGAACCTCACGATCACCGGTGCGGGCACCATCGACGGCCAGGGCGCCCCCTGGTGGGCCAAGATCAAGGCGGAGAAGGCCGCGGGCCAGACCCTGTCGCCCCGGCCCGGTCTGATCTCGGTCGACACCGCCTCGAACCTGAAGATCACCGGGATCACGCTCAGAAACGCCCCGAACGTGCACCTCACCCTCAAGAAGGTGACCACGGCCACCCTCGACAAGCTCACGATCTCGTCGCCCTCGGACTCGCCCAACACCGACGGAATCGACGTGTGGTCGTCCTCGGGCGTCGCGGTGACCGGCAGCACGATCGACGTCGGTGACGACGACATCGCCATCGACTCCTCGCCGTCGGGCGGGCCCGCCCACGACATCTCGCTGAGCGGCTGCACGATCCTGCACGGCCATGGGCTGTCCATCGGCAGCTACACCGCCGGCGGCGTCTACGGCATCGACATCCACGACAACACGCTCACCGGCACCACCGCCGGTGTCCGCATCAAGACCGCACGCGACCGCGGCGGCGAGGTCCACGACATCACGTACAAGAACCTCAAGATGACCGATGTGACGACCCCCATCCAGGTCGTCGGCTACTACCCGAAGGTCCCCGCGGACGGCGACCCCGCCCAGGCGATCACCGGCACCACCCCGAACTACCACGACATCACCATCTCGGGCATCACCGCGACCGGGGCCAACGAGGCCGGCCAGATCGTCGGCCTCCCCGAGCGGCCGATCACCGGGCTCACCCTGACCTCGGTCAGCATCAGCGCCAGGACCGGCCTGACCCTCCGCAACGCCACGGTCCGCACGACGTCCACCACCGTCAAGGCCGCCTCCGGCCCGGCGTACATCGTGCAGAGCAAGGCGAGCTACAACTGATCACGCGATGCCGGACCGCTCCTCAGGGGTGGTCCGGCTTTCCCTTCCCGTACAGCCAGTCGCTCCAGATCCCCCCGAAGTCCTTCCCCGGCGCCATCTTCTCCACGTACGTCGTGAAGTCGTCGGTGTCCGCGTTGCCGTGGCGATGGGTCGCCGCCCAGCCCTGGATGATGTCGTAGAACCTGTCGTCGCCGACCGTCCGGCGGATCTTCTGGAGGACCATCGCGCCGCGTACGTAGACCGGGTCGTCGGAGATGTGTGCGGCGCCGGCCGGGTCGGCCGGGGGGAAGGACCAGAGGTCGGGGTAGTCGTCCTCGCCGTGGGCGTAGAGGTGGTCGAAGGTCTGCTGGGCGGTGTCGCCGTCGTGGTCCTCGGCCCACAGCCACTCGGCGTAGGTCGCGAAGCCCTCGTTGAGCCACATGTCGCGCCAGGACTTCGGGGTGACGGAGTCGCCGTACCACTGGTGGGCGAGTTCGTGGACGAGGGTGGTGGTGTCGGGGGCACCGGGGAAGACGGGGCGGGTCTGGGTCTCCAGGGCGTAACCGGCGTCCTGCGGGCGGTCGACGATCGCGCCGGTGGAGGAGAAGGGGTACGGGCCGAAGTTGTACTCCTCCCAGTCCATGATCTCCGGGATCTTCGCCAGTACCTCGCGGCCGGCTTTGGACTGGGTGGGGTCGACCGCGACGTACACCGGCAGACGGTCCTTGCCGGTGGTGGAGCGGGTGATGTCGTAGTGGCCGATGGCGACCGTGGCGAGGTAGTCGGCCATGGGTTCGGCGGTGTGCCAGGCGAATGTCGTACGGCCGTCGGTCGTCGTCTCGCTCGTCAACTCGCCGTTGGAGACCGCCTGCAGACCCTTCGGCACCGTGATCGTGATGTCGTACGACGCCTTGTCGGACGGGTGGTGGTTGCCGGGGAACCAGGCCATCGACCCCGTCGGCTCGCCGAGGGCCAGCGCGCCGTCGGCGGTGCGCAGCCAGCCCTCCTGGGAGCCGTCGGGGTCGGTGAGGGTCTCGGGGGTGCCGGAGTACCGGACGGTGACGCGGAAGGTCTCGTCGGCGTCGAGGACGTCGTGGGGACGGACGGTGAGTTCCTGGCCGGTGCGGTTCCAGCGGGCCGGTCTGCCTTCGACGGTGACGTCCTGGACGTCCAGGCCCTTGAGGTCGAGGTCGAAGGCGGAGAGGTTCTTGGTGGCTCGGGCCGTGAGGGTGGCGGTGCCGGTGAGGTGTGGGCGACCGGCGGAGTCCGGGGCGTAGGCCAGCTTCAGGTCGTAGTGGCCGACGTCGTATCCGCCGTTGCCCGCCTTCGGGAAGTACGGGTCGTGCACGCCGGAGCCGCCGGGGGTGCCGTGGACGCCGCCGCCGGAGCACGCGGTGAGGGCGAGGGCGAGCAGGGCGGCCGGGACAACCGGTACGGATCGGGACACTCCAGTGATCCTAAGGTGGCATGCGACCATCTCGTACGTGCTCGACATCGGCTACGCCCTCTCCAACCGCTTCCCGGACCCGCCGCAGACGGACTACCGCCGCGCGGACGTCCACGCCCTGCGCCATGATCTGTTCTGCGGGGACGTCTACCTCGCCGACACCAAGGCCGACCGGGAACTGTCCACAGCCTGGGGATGGGTGCCGGTGCTCGACTTCGCGTGGGCGCTGTGCGACATCGTGGAGCGGATCGACCGGGATCCGGCGGGGTCACGTGCCTCCCGCCCCCAGCACGCCGAGCTGGACTTCACCGAGTCCACCGACCGCATGCTCTTCGAGCGCCGCTTCGGCTGGGTGGACATCGAGTCGGACTGGATGCCGGCGGAGGAGCCCCCGCTGACCTTCTCCCACACCGAACTGCGCCGCGAGGCACGGGACTTCCTGCACGACCTGATCGCCGATCTGGTGGACCTGCACGAGTCTCTGGGCGAGAACCCGGCCATCTGGACACTGCAGGCCCGCTTTCCGAGGGTGCGGTGAGCTGAGCGGGCGTCCGCCGGGGGCTGCCGCCCCCCGGGCTGGTCTTCCCGTCAGTCCTCCACTCTGATCCCCATCTCCGCCGCCAACACCGGTGCCAGATCCATCAGTTGCGCCGTACTCACCACCGCCCCCGTCAGCCGGTCCACCCCTCGCGCGATGCTGAACTCGGTCGCCGCTCTGAGGTCGACGTCCTTGAGGACCGCCGATGTGAGGTCCGCCTGCTTCAGGGCGCAGTCCACGAACTCCACGCGTTCGAGCCGGGCGCCGCCGAAGTCCGGTTCGACGAGGACGCAGTTCTCGAAGACGACGTCCCGCAGCCTGGCCGTGCGCAGGTTCAGGTAGTCGATCTTGCCGCCGCGGATGACGACCCGCTCCAGGACCGCGCCGTGCATCTGCGTGCCGCCCAGACGGGCGTCGACCAGCTCCACGTCACGCAGGGTCGCCTCCGCGAGATCGGTGCCGACGCCTCGTAGGCCCGTCAGGACCGAGTCGAGCAGCCGCGCGTGACGCAGCCGCGTCTCGTCCACCGCGCAGCCCGTCACCGCGCAGTCCATGAACCGGGCGCCGCTCCCGTCCTGCCCGGCGAAGTCCCCGTCCCGGAAATCCAGCCCGTCGTAGTCCCCGTCCGGCTCCAACTCCCCTCCCCGGAACGGCTGCAGCTCCGGCAACCGCAGCTCGGGCCGCCGCGCCCCCTTCACCGCCGCACGCCGAGAACCACCGGGGCCGCCGCCCGCCCCAGCGGCTCCACCCGTCCCACTCATCGCTCGCCTCACCATGCCCCCATGCTGCACCCCACCACTGACAATCACCCTGACCTGCGACAACACCCCGGATGTCGAATTCCTGACGCCAGATGAGTCCTCTCCACAAAGAGCCCAGCACGGCCGTCAGCGAACAGCGAAGCAGGCGCCCGACCCGGGGGAGACCCATGCACCGCACCACCGTCACGACGGCGTGACCTCAAGCATACTTGAGGTTGAAGGGTGGGGCCGACGACGGACAGCCGCCCACGAGCGACGGCGAACAGCCACTCACGAGCCGTGACTCCTTCACAGACAGTGACTCATTGGGGGAACCCTCATGCACGCCATCCGCCTGCACGCCTTCGGTCCGCCCGAGAACCTCCGCTACGAGGAGGTCACCGACCCCGCGCCCGGCCCCGGCCAGGTCCGTGTCGCCGTGGCGGCGGCCGGTGTGCACCTGCTGGACACCGCCCTGCGGGAGGGCGAGCCGGGGCCGTTCCCCGAGCCGCCCGCCGTGCCCACCGCCCCGGCCGTGAGGTCGCCGGTGTCGTCGAGTCTCTCGGCGAGGGGGTCGCCCGGCTCCGGCTCGGCAAGCGCGTGGTCGCCCACCTCGGCTTCGCCCCCGGGGGATACGCCGAACTCGCCGTCACCGACGTCGACCGCGTGCACGAGATACCGGAGAACCTCGATTTCGCCGAGGCCGTCGCCATGATCGGCACGGGGCGTACGGCGATGGGGATCGTGCAGTTCGCCGAGCTCGGGCCGGATGCCGTGGTCGTGATCCCGGCCGCGGCCGGCGGTATCGGCACCCTGCTCGTGCAGTACGCGAAGAACACCGGGGCCACCACCATCGGCCTCGCCGGCGGTTCCGGGAAGATCGCCCGGGTCCAGGCGGGCGGCGCCGATCTCGCCGTCGACCACCGGGATCATGCTGCTGGCGGGGCTGGTGGCCGGGTTGATGGTGACGGCGAGGCCACCGAAGCAGGGGGCACCGAATCAAGCACCGGTACCGGAAACGGTGGCCTGACGAACTGGGGAACGGTCCCAGTAGCGCCCCTTTCAGGGGCGCAGGGAACTGCGCGACCAGCCCCCACGAACCCGCAGACAAAAACCGGCCCCATCCAGCGAAGCGCCTAGTGCCGCCCCGCAACCCGATCAGCGAACTGCGCAAGCTTCGACGACTCCACGCTGTGGCTGATCCGCTCCCGCTCGTCCGCCGCGCGGTACGTGGCGTACATCCCCCGCACCCCCAGCCAACGCAGCGGCTCCGGCTCCCACTTGCGCACCTTGTGGCCGACCCAGGGCAGCTCGGTGAGGTCCGTCTTCTGCCCCTGGCCGGAGTCCAGCTGGACCAGGTCCCGCAGGGTCCGCGCCGCGAGGTTCGTGGTGGCGACGCCTGAGCCGACGTATCCGCCCGCCCAGCCCAGCCCCGTCGACCGGTCCAGCGTCACCGTCGCGCACCAGTCCCGGGGCACCCCGAGCACGCCCGACCAGGCGTGCCCGATCGCGACCCCGGCGAGGGAGGGGAAGAACCGCACGAGGATGTCGCGCAGCGCCTCGACCGTCTCGTCCTGCGTCCGCCCGTCGTTGTCGGTCCTCGACCCGAAGCGGTACGGCACCCCGCGCCCGCCGAGCGCGATCCGGCCGTCGGCGGTGCGCTGGGCGTACATGTACGCGTGCGCCATGTCGCCGAGCGCCTCCAGCCCGTTCCAGCCCACCGACGCCCACTGCTCCTCGCTCAGCGGCTCGGTGGCGATCATCGAGGAGTTCATGGGCAGCCAGGTGCGCTTCTGGCCCTTGAGTCCGGCGGTGAAGCCCTCCGTGCAGCGCAGGACGTAGGGCGCGCGGACGGTGCCGTACGGGGTGACGGCGTGCTTCGGGCGGATCTCCGTCACCGGCGTCGACTCGTGGATCGTCACCCCGAGGGCCTCGACGACAGCGGCCAGCCCCTTCACCAGCTTCACCGGGTGCAGCCGCGCCCCGTGCGGGGTCCAGGTGGAGCCGACGGCGCCCGCGACGCGGATCCGCTCGGCCGTCTCGCGGGCGCCGTAGAGTTCGCGGTCCTTCTCCCCGTACGAGAGCTCGTGCTCGTGGAACGCCTTCAGCCGGGCCAACTGCGCGGGCGTGGTGGCGACTTCGAGGACGCCGCCCTTGTGGATGTCGGCCTCGACGCCCTCCTCGCCGGCCACCCGGACGATCTCGTCCACGGTGTCGTTCATGGCCTTCTGCAGCCGTACGGCGGCCTCCTGGCCGTGCAGTTTCGCGTACCGGTCGCGTCCGGCGATGCCGTTGTACAGCCAGCCGCCGTTGCGTCCCGAGGCGCCGTACCCGCAGAACTTCTGCTCCAGGACGGTGATACGGAGGAAAGGCACCGCCTTCTTCAGGTAATACGCGGTCCACAACCCCGTGTATCCGCCCCCGACGATCACCACGTCCGCCGACGCGTCACCGACGAGCGGCTCCCGCACCACCGGGAGACCGTCGTCCGCGTACCAGAAGGAGATGCCACCGTTCACGACGCCGCTGCCGGCCGATCTGCTCATGGCGGGAAAGCTAACCTCTCAACGCGGCCACTGTCTCCTTCGGATTCCATGCTTTTCCGCGCCCTCTGACCAGCGGATAACACGCCAGCCCGATCAGCACGGAGACGAGATGTCCGAAGTCGGTGAAGGTGGGGGTGGAGAGCAGCGGCAGCCCGTAGACGACCAGCACCGCCGCCAGATACAGAAAACGCCACGGCGACGCGATCCGGTACGTCAGTACGGCCACCACCCCGGCCAGCGCGTAACTCACCCCGATATCAAGGGTGTCGACCGCCGAATGCGGCGCGATCCCCTCATGGACCGCCCGCAGCAGCGCCCCCTCGCTGATCAGCGTCGCCAGCACATGCGCGGCCACGCACACCATCAGCCAGCGCGCCGTACCCAGCCAGCGCTCGGCCTGCGCGTGGAAGACGGTGTAGAGGAAGGCGTACGGCAGCCAGCGACCGCTGTCGATCCACATCGCGCTCTGCACCAGCACCCGTACCGGGTCGTTCGACAGCTCGTGGATGTTCGTGGACCGCTGCCGCAGGAAGTTCTGCTCGAACTCCGGCGACATGTGATGCAGGGCGACCGTCGTCACGAACAGGATGGACAGCCATACGTAGGTGCCGGGGGCGCTGCGGACATAGGCCCACAGTCGGTCGCCGAGGTCCCGGAAAAATCGCATGAGGCGATTCAGCCACGCAACTATCGTCACGAGGGTGATCGACATTCCGGACGAGCTGATCGCGCAGCACGAGCGGTACGGCGGGGACGCGGGCCGTGCCTTCGTCGCCCGGCTCGGCGAGCGCGCCGGGCGGTTCCTGGAGGGCTGGGGGCTGCGGCTGGACGGGCCGTCGATGTACGGCCGGTGCGCCCTGGTCCTGCCCGTGCTGCGGGCCGACGGTTCGCGGGCCGTGCTCAAGCTCCAGGACGTCGACGAGGAGACCGTCTCAGAGCCCGTCGCGCTGCGCGCCTGGGACGGCGACGGAGCCGTCCGGCTCCTGGAGTCCGACGCCGGGACCGGCACGCTGCTGCTCGAACGGCTCGACAGCGGGCGGCCGTTGGCCGACCTCCCGGACTCCCGCGAGGCCACGCTGGTCGTCGCCCGGCTGCTGGCCCGGCTGACGGCGACGGAGGCCCCGGCGGAGCTGCGGCGGCTCGGCGACATCGCGGCCCGGCTCCTGGAGCGGACCTCGGCGGTGTTGCCCGGCGTCCCCGACACGGCCGTACGCCATCTGCTCGCGGACTGCGCGGCGGCGGTGCGCGAGGTGGCCGGCGAGCCCGGCGACCGTCTCCTCCACTGGGACCTGCACTTCGAGAACGTCCTCGGTGCGGACCGCGCCGACTGGCTGGCCATCGACCCCAAACCGCTCGCGGGCGACCCCGGCTTCGACCTCTTCCCCGCCCTGTGGAACCGCTTCGCCGCGGACGAGGTCCGCCGGCGTTTCGACGCCATGACGGACGTCCTCGCCCTGGACCGGGACCGGGCACGCGCCTGGACGCTGGGCCGGGTGCTGCAGAACTCCGTATGGCAGCTGGAGGAGGGCCGTGCTCCGCTGCCCGAACACCTGGAGATCGCCCGGCGTCTGCTCGCCCACGCCGACTAGCGTGACCGGCATGATCCGCACCGCGACCCCCGCCGACGTCCCCGTCATCCGCACCCTCATCCACGAACTGGCCACCTACGAAAAGGTCCCCCACGAGGCGAGGGCCACCGAGGCCCAGCTCCACGACGCCCTCTTCGGCGAACTCCCCGCCGCCCACGCCCACATGGCCGTCGACGACACCACCGGCGAACCCGTCGGCTTCGCGCTCTGGTTCCTCAACTTCTCGACCTGGCGGGGTGTCCACGGCATCTACCTGGAGGACCTGTACGTACGGCCCGAGGCACGCGGCGGCGGCCACGGCAAGGCGCTGCTCGCCGAGTTGGCCCGCCTCTGCGTCGAACGCGGCTACCAGCGCCTGGAATGGGCCGTCCTGAACTGGAACACCCCGTCCATCGGCTTCTACGAGTCCCTCGGCGCCCGACCGCAGAACGAGTGGACGGTCTACCGCCTGACGGACGAGGCCCTCACCACGCTGGGAACAACACCGGGAACATGACCCACCGCTTGTGAAAGTCCCGCATGACCTTTCACGAAATGGGCACGGCTCCCCGGCATGAGCGCCACGAATATGCCCGCCCCTCCCTCCGACTTCCTCCCCGGTCTGGAACTCTCCCGCCGCTTATACACGGACGCCGTACGCCCGCTGCTCGAAGAAGCGGCGCCCGGCGTCCCCCACTCCGCCGCCCGCATCGGCTGCGGCTCGGACGTGCTCGGATACGACACCCCGTGCTCCGCCGACCCCGCCCCGGGCCCACGCCTCCAGCTCTTCCTGCGCCGCCACGACATCCACCGCCACGCGGGGCGCATCAGACACGTCCTCGCCGCGCACCTCCCCCGCGCCTTCCACGACCGCCCCGTCGACGACGGCGTCGAAGTCACCCACATCTCCCCCTGGTTCACCGCCGCCCTCGGCTTCGACCCCACCTCCGACATCACCCCCGCGGACTGGCTCTCCACCCCCACCCCACGCCTGGCCGGAGTCACCGCCGGCGCCGTCTTCCACGACGGTCTGGGCGAACTCGCCCCGCTGCGCGCGCGGCTGCGCTGGTACCCCCACGAGATCTGGCTCCGCCTCCTCGCCCGCCACTGGCAGCGCATCCGCGAACAGCAGACCGCCGTCCCGGGCTGCGGCGAGGCAGGCGACGAACTCGGCTCGGCCGTCGCCGCCGCACACCTCGTACGCGACCTCATGCGGCTCTGCCTGCTCCTGCACCGCCACTACCCGCCGGACAGCAGATGGCTCGGCACCGCCTTCACCCGCACCCCCACGGGGCACCACCTCACCCCGACCCTGACCGCGGCCCTGACGGCCACGGACTGGCGCACCCGCGAGAAGCACCTCACCCAGGCGTACGAGACCATCGGCGACCTGCACCGCCAGCTGGGCCTCCCGCCCATGGCGAAGCCCGGGCCTTGACAAGACCGGCCCGGGCTCTGCGATCCCTCTGCGAGAGCCCCCTGTCGGATTCGAACCGACGACCTACGCATTACAAGTGCGTTGCTCTGGCCATCTGAGCTAAGGAGGCATGCACGCGCGCGTGACGTTCGTGCCCGTGCAGTGTACCCAAGGTCCCAGACGCCCCCTGTCGAAAATTTCCGCGAAGTTCACATGCCTGCAGGTACTGACATACGGCTGAACGCCAGGTAGCGTCCTGAGCCGGTTCACCCTCGTGGACTACACCACCACCTTCCTACAACGGATCGTCCGGCACGTTCCTGCCGGTAGAAGGGGGCCCATCACCATGGCCACTGTCTCGTTCGACAAAGCGACCCGGATCTACCCGGGCACCGAGAAGCCCGCCGTAGACGGACTGGAGATCGAGGTCGGGGACGGCGAGTTCCTCGTCCTCGTCGGTCCGTCCGGCTGCGGCAAGTCCACCTCGCTCCGCATGCTCGCGGGGCTCGAGGACGTGAACGCCGGCGCCATCCGCATCGGTGACCGCGACGTCACGCACCTGCCGCCGAAGGACCGGGACATCGCCATGGTGTTCCAGAACTACGCGCTGTACCCGCACATGACCGTCGCCGACAACATGGGCTTCGCGCTCAAGATCGCCGGCGTCAACAAGGCGGAGATCCGCAAGAAGGTCGAGGAGGCCGCGAAGATCCTCGACCTGAGCGAGTACCTGGACCGCAAGCCGAAGGCCCTCTCCGGTGGTCAGCGCCAGCGTGTCGCCATGGGCCGCGCCATCGTGCGTGAGCCGCAGGTCTTCCTCATGGACGAGCCGCTGTCGAACCTGGACGCCAAGCTGCGTGTCTCCACCCGTACGCAGATCGCCTCGCTGCAGCGCCGTCTCGGGATCACCACCGTCTACGTCACCCACGACCAGGTCGAGGCCATGACGATGGGCGACCGTGTGGCGGTCCTCAAGGACGGTCTGCTCCAGCAGGTCGACTCGCCGCGCAACATGTACGACCGCCCGGCCAACCTGTTCGTCGCCGGCTTCATCGGCTCCCCGGCCATGAACCTGGTCGAGGTCCCGATCACCGACGGCGGTGTGAAGTTCGGCAACAGCGTCGTCCCGGTCAACCGTGACGCCCTGAAGGCCGCGACGGACAAGGGCGACAAGACGGTCACCGTCGGTGTCCGCCCGGAGCACTTCGACATCGTCGAGGAGAACGGCGGCGCCGCCTCGGCCCTGACCAAGGACACCGAGGACAAGCCGGCCGGTCTCGCGGTCTCCGTGAACGTCGTCGAGGAGCTCGGCGCCGACGGCTACGTCTACGGCACCGCCCAGGTCGGCGGCGAGACCAAGGACCTGGTCGTCCGTGTCGAGGGCCGCCGCGTCCCGGAGAAGGGCTCCACGCTGCACGTCGTGCCGCGTCCGGGCGAGACCCACGTGTTCTCGACCTCCACGGGCGAGCGCCTCACCGACTGAGCCGCCGGACCCTTCCGGCAACTTCAGAAACACGCATCCCGGGTGAATTCACCCAGGTTGACGAAGAGGGCCCCGCGACCTGCTGCGGGGCCCTTTCCGTTGTCGACAAATACCCCGGCAGGCCGGTCATTTCGAGCGGTGTACGTCAACGCTGTACCCAAAAAGAGTCACCAGTTCATCCCCCGAACCGGTGACTAAATGTCGCCAAATCATTACCGGGCGCTACCCTCACTCGCGTGAAGCACTCCACTAGCCAACAGACGCGACGCGGCCGGGGCCCCGCCCGCCGGATCGGCCGCACACTCGCCCTTGTCCTGCCCGTCGTCCTGGTGCTCTCCGGGACCCTCGCGGTCACCCGGGTCAACTGGACGGGGAGCCCGTCCCAGTCGGTGCTCACCGCCTCCGACGCGATCGATGACGCGAAGCCCGGCGCCGCCGCGGCGGCGGTCCACCGTGCCCCGCAGGACGTCCTGCGTGACCAGCTGCTGTCCGAGCTCCAGAACAAGAACCCGGGCGTCGTCCTCACACACCTTCAGGAGGCCGTGACCGAGCGCCCGTCGCTCGCCGGGCACTGCAACGCCATCGCCCGCGCCCTGGGCCGTGCGGCGGCGCGTGTATACGGTGCGCCGCGGGCGCAGTCGTACGCCCGCCCGGTCTGCGACACGTCCTTCGCCTCCGGGGTCGCCGCCACGCGCGGCTGACCTGGCCGCCGGGCCCTCTTCCGGTGCGGTCCTTCGGATCGGTTCGGAGGAGGGTAACGGCTGATTAAGGAACTGTTGCTGGCGTAAGCCGCGAGCGGGACGCCCCGTACAGTTTCGGTCATGACCCATCCGACCGCTGCGTCCCGCCCCGTGCAAGCCGTCGTCCTGGCCGGTGGCCAGGGCTCACGGCTGCGTCCCTACACCGACGACCGGCCCAAGCCGATGGTCGAGATCCCCGGCACGGGGACGCCGATCATCGGCCATCAGCTCGTCTGGCTGGCCGAGGAGGGCGTGACGGACGTGGTGGTCAGCTGCGGGCATCTCGCGGAGGTGCTGCAGGACTGGCTGAAGACTGCGGACCTCCCGGTGAACGTCACGACGGCCGTCGAGACCGAGCCGCTGGGCCGCGGCGGTGGCCTCAAGTACGCCGCCGCGCACCTCCCCCACCCGGACCGGCCCTGGTACGCCACCAACGGCGACATCTGGACCCGCTTCTCGCTGCGGGACATGGCCGACTTCCACACCGAGCGGGACGCTGTCGCGACGTTGGCGCTGGCGCGTCCCCGCATTCCGTGGGGCGCGGTGAAGACGGACGGCTTTGGACACATCACGGACTTCATCGAGGCCCCGCCGTCCACCTTCGAGATCAACGCCGGTGTGTACGTCTTCTCACCCGAGTTCGCCGGGCTGCTCCCGGAGCGGGGCGACCACGAGCGGACGACCTTCCCCCACCTCGCCCGTGAGAAGCGTCTGGCGGGCTTCCCGATCCCGCAAGGGGCGTACTGGCGGGCCATCGACACCGCGAAGGACCTGACCGAGGCCGCGAAGGAACTGGCGGCTCTGGGGCGCTGAGAGCTCGGTCCCAGAGGTTGTCGGGCGGCTGCGAGTGAGTGGGGGTTTGTCGCGCCCACGCGGCCGAGCCGCACATTGATACAGCCCCACGCCCCTGAAAGCCTTGCACTCGCCCGGCGCCAAAAGGGTCCCGCCTCCGCACACCGAAAGGTCCCGTACATCCGCTGTACGGGACCTTTCGTGTGGGCCGGTGTCTCTCAGCCGGCGGGTGTGCCCAGGATTCCGCCCACCGGCTTGGTTACCCCAACAGGCCGCCCACCAGGCCCGGCTGGCCGGAGGAGGAGCCTCCGGAGCCGGTGCCGCCGGTTGAGCCGGTGCCGCCTGTGGAGCCGCCGGACGTGGGACCGGAGGTGGTGCTGGGGGCGCCGCCGCCGGACGGGGAGGTGTGCTGGGGCGGGGCCTGGCCCACGGTGCCCTGCGTCTGGCTCGGGGCGCCGCCCGTCGCCGTGCTGCTCGGGGTCGTCGCCCTGCTGGTCGGGGTGGAGCCGGCCGTCGCGCCCTGGGTGGGCGTGTGGGAGGTCGACGGGGGCCGGCTGCCCGGTTCCTGCGGGAGCGGGGAGCCCGGCAGCTCGTTGCGCGGGGCCTCGCCCGGGCCGGGCACGACCACGCGGTCGGCGTCGCGGACCGCGCCGCCGAGCAGGGAACCGACGAGGAGCGTGAGGCCGACCGCGATCGCCGTGACGAGGGCGCCGCGACGCAGGACGTAGGCCCGCAGGTCCCAGATGTCCGCGCGGGGGCCGAGCCGCCGCCAGGCCCTGCCCGCGAGGCGGCCGTCGACGGAGTAGACGGGGGCGCCCGCGATGATCAGCGGGGACCAGGCGGCGAGGTAGATGATGTCGGGGGCGTCATAGGCGGGGACGGTCTTCCAGCTGACCGTGACGATCAGCGCGGCGGAGAGCAGGGCGCCGAGGACGGCGGCCACGCGCTGCCAGCAGCCGAGGACCGTCAGGACGCCGACGACGACCTGGGCGAAGGCGATGACGAGGCCCGAGCCGACCGGGTGGTGCAGGGCGAACTGGCGCAGGGGCTCGGCGACTTCCCACGGGTGCAGGGTGTTGAGCCACTTGACCATCGAGCCGCGCTTGCCGCCGTCGAAGTAGACGGGGTCACAGAGCTTGCCCATGCCGGCGTAGACGGAGATGAAGCCGAGGAAGATACGGAGCGGGAGCAGGACGACTCCGAGGTTCATCCGGCGGCCGGGGTAGTAGGCGTGCCGGGCCGGGTCGTCGCCGTACGGCTTGGGGGGCCGGCCGCCCTCCGCCTCCTCC
Organism: Streptomyces sp. NPDC001617; assembly: GCF_053596855.1. NCBI lineage: Bacteria > Bacillati > Actinomycetota > Actinomycetes > Kitasatosporales > Streptomycetaceae > Streptomyces > Streptomyces sp. NPDC001617. The sequence goes on along the minus strand of NZ_JBSFHA010000031.1, from coordinate 20,457 downwards.
TCGCCGTACTCCTCGAACTCGACACCCCCATAGGCGGGTTCCTCGTCGTAGGCGCTGCCCACGGTGCGCAGGTCGGGGAGCCGACGGGTGCCGTCCATGTCGTCGTGGCGGCGCTGGACCCCCACGACGGGAGTCTCGACGGTCGCCCCCCACTCGTCGTACGTGCCGGCGCCGACGTCGACACGCGGGATGACCTGCGTGGCCCCGGCGTCGCCCGCAGGTTCCTCCGGGTGCCGGACGCTGCCGCCCCGCACGGCCTGGAGCAGGCGGTGGGCGCCGGTGTCGTCGGGGGCCGACCTGCCGCTCCAGACGACGGGCCGACGACGGGCCGCGCCCGCCCCCGGTCTGGCCGCCGCGGCGCTCGCGGCGGGGATCCGGGCGGTGTCGGCGGCGCCCAAGTGCCGTGCGATCCGCGGCGATTGGGCGCGCGTCGAGGCGCCGAACTGCACGCGGAAGCTCGCATGATTGACGATGATCTGCGCCGGATCGCTCGGCACCTTCACCATGCTCAGCGCGGGAGCGTCGTCGAATCCCGACGGGCCGTCCCCCGTGGGTGTGCGGGGTGTTCTGGTGTCCACACTCATCTAACCGAGTGACGTGTGTTTAGGACACTGCCCTGACTCGCCGGATGTGTCCGGACTCCGTCAAGCTTGCCCGTGACGCCCAGATTGACCCGTACGGGTGAGGCTACGGACGCGTGTTCAGCCGCGCGTGCGTGCGGCCTCGTACAGCACGATCCCGGCCGCCACACCCGCGTTCAGCGACTCCGCCCCGCCCGGCATCGGGATGCGGACCCGGTAGTCGCAGGTCTCGCCGACCAGGCGTGACAGGCCCTTGCCCTCGCTCCCGACCACGATGACGACCGGGCCCTGCAGGGCCTCCAGTTCGCCGACCTCGTGCTCGCCGTCGGCGGCGAGACCGACGACCACGATGCCCGCCTTCTTGTACGCCTCCAGGGCGCGGGTGAGGTTCGTGGCGCGGGCGACGGGGGTGCGGGCCGCGGTGCCGGCCGACGTCTTCCAGGCACCGGCGGTCATGCCGGCCGCGCGACGCTCGGGTACGACGACGCCGTGGCCGCCGAAGGCGGAGACGGAGCGGACGACGGCGCCGAGGTTGCGGGGGTCGGTCACACCGTCGAGCGCGACGATCAGGGGGTCCTCGCCGCCGTCGTACGCCGCGTTGGCGAGGTCCTCGGGGTGGGCGTACTCGTACGGCGGGACCTGGAGGACCAGGCCCTGGTGGTTGAGGCCGTTGGTCATGCGGTCGAGCTCGGGGCGGGGGGCCTCCATGAGGTTGATCCCGCCGCGCTCGGCGGCGAGTTGGAGGGCCTCGCGGACGCGCTCGTCGTTGTCGATGAACTGCTGGACGTAGAGGGTGGAGGCCGGTACGCCTTCGCGGAGCGCTTCGACCACCGGGTTGCGGCCGACGACCAGCTCGGAGGACGACTTGCCGCCGCGGCCGCGGGGCGTGGGACGGCGTACGGCCTGCTTCGCCTTGGCGTTGGCGACGCGGTTCTTCTTGTGGCCCTTGCGCATCTCGGCGGGCGGGGTGGGGCCCTTGCCCTCGAGGCCCCTGCGCCGCTGGCCACCACTGCCGACCTGCGCGCCCTTCTTGCCGGACATGCGGCGGTTGTTAGTGGCCATGACCTACCTGTTCTCTACGGAAGTACGGGAAGTACTGCTGGAAGCACTGCTGATGTTTTCGTACGTCTATGCAGTGTGCCGCCCGGAGACCTGGGCGGCACAATCGATCTTCGGTGACCGGAGCGGGGCTCAGCGTGGGCCGAGGCTCCAGCGCGGGCCCTGCGGGCTGTCCTCGATGCTGAGGCCCGACTGGTTGAGCTGGTCGCGAATGGCATCCGCGGTGGCCCAGTCCTTGCGGGCCCGGGCGGCCTCGCGCTGGTCGAGGACCATACGGACCAGGGTGTCGACGACGCCGTGCAGGTCCTCCCCGCGGTCGGTCTCGCCGGCCCACTCCGGGTCGAGGGGGTCGAGCCCGAGGACGCCGAGCATGGCACGGACCTCGGCGAGGCGGGCCACGGCGGCTTCCTTGTCGTCGGCGGCCAGCGCGCTGTTGCCCTGCCGGACGGTGGTGTGCACGACGGCGAGGGCCTGCGGAACGCCCAGGTCGTCGTCCATCGCCTCGGCGAAGGCGGGCGGCACCTCGGCGGACGGCTCGACGACACCGGCCTTCTCCACGACGCGCTGCACGAAGCCCTCGATGCGCGCGAACGCCGACTCGGCCTCGCGCAGCGACTCCTCGCTGTACTCGATCATCGAGCGGTAGTGCGGAGTGCCGAGGTAGTAGCGCAGCACGATGGGCCGCCAGGCCTTGACCATCTCGGACACGAGCACGCTGTTGCCCAGCGACTTCGACATCTTGTCGCCGGCCATGGTGACCCAGGCGTTGTGCACCCAGTACTGGGCGAAGTCGTCGCCGAAGGCCTTCGCCTGCGCGATCTCGTTCTCGTGGTGCGGGAAGATCAGGTCCAGCCCACCGCCGTGGATGTCGAAGGCGGAGCCCAGGTACTTGTGCGCCATGGCCGAGCACTCCAGGTGCCAGCCGGGCCGTCCCCGGCCCCAGGGCGTACCCCAGGTCGGCTCGCCGGGCTTCGCGGACTTCCACAGGGCGAAGTCCCGCGGGTCCCGTTTGCCGGTCTCGCCGTCGCCCGAGGGCTGCAGAAGGTTGTCGAGCTCCTGCCTCGACAGCTCCAGATAGCCCGGGAAGGAGCGCACGTCGAAGTAGACGTTGCCTTCGGCCTCGTACGCGTGACCACGCTCGATGAGGACCTGCATCATCTCGACCATCTCGGTCACATGGCCGGTGGCCCGTGGCTCGTAGGTCGGGGGCAGGCAACCGAGCGCGGTGTAGCCGTCGCTGAAGGCCCGCTCGTTCTCGTACCCGATCGACCACCACGGGCGGCCCTGCTCGGCCGCCTTCGCGATGATCTTGTCGTCGATGTCCGTGACGTTGCGGACGAACGTCACGTCGTAGCCGCGGTACTCGAACCAGCGGCGCATGATGTCGAAGTTGAGGCCCGAGCGGATGTGCCCGATGTGCGGGGCCGCCTGCACGGTGGCACCACAGAGGTAGATCGAGACACAACCCGGCGTGAGCGGGATGAAGTCACGGATCTGCCGGGCGTTGGTGTCGTACAGGCGAATAGTCACCACTCCAGGGTAGTGGGCGGAAGGGAGTGCCTTACGCCCCTTCCGCTCAAGGGGACGTTTTCGTGACGTTGGCCCTCAGTCGACCCGCGCCACCAGCGCCGTCGCCACCGCCATCAGGCCCTCGTCCCGTCCTGGGAACCCCAGCCCGTCCGTCGTCGCCCCGGACACGGAAACCGGCGCCCCGGCCGCCTCCGACAACAACTTCTGTGCCTCGTCGCGCCGTTTGCCGATCTTCGGACGCGGGCCTACGACCTGTACGGCGATGTTCCCGATCCGGAAGCCCGCCTCGCGCACGATCCGCGCGGCCTCCGTCAGCAGCGTGACGCCGGACGCGCCGGACCACTCGGGGCGCCCGGTGCCGAAGTGCTGCCCCAGGTCACCGAGCCCGGCGGCCGAGAACAGCGCGTTGCACGCCGCGTGCGCGACGACGTCCGCGTCGGAGTGGCCGGCCAGCCCCGGCCCCTCGCCCTCCCACTTCAGCCCCGCGCACCACAGCTCACGGCCCTCCTCGAAGGCGTGGATGTCGGTGCCGATGCCGACCTGGGGAAGCGGGTCACCCGGCGGTGGCCGGAAATCGGGTGCGGCGTCAGAAGCCATCGTTCAGCCTCCTGCGCGCCAGGACCGCCTCCGCCAGCACCAGGTCCAGCGGGCGCGTGACCTTGAACGCCTCCTCGTGGCCGGGGACGACCACGACCTGCAGGCCCAGCTGCTCGATCATGCTCGCGTCGTCGGTGACGTCCTCGGTGACCTCGTCGTGGGCACGGATCAGCGTGGCCCGGTCGAAGCCCTGGGGCGTCTGGACCGCACGCAGCCGCGCCCGCACCGGAGTGGCCACCACGGGCTCCGGCTCACCGGGGACGTCGGCCGGCTCGACCTCCTTCACGGTGTCCGCGAGCGGCAGCGCGGGCACGACGGCCGGCGCTCCGTCCCGTACCGCCTCGATCACCGCGTCCACCGTGTCGACCGGTACGAGCGGACGGGCGGCGTCGTGCACCAGCACGATGTCGTAGTCCGGCGGCAGCGCGTCGAGGCCCAGCTTCACCGACTCCTGGCGGGACTCTCCTCCCGGGACCACCAGGAAGTCCGTGCGCTCGGGCAGCGCGTGCGCGTCGAGGAGGGACTTGACCTCGGGGGCGCCGTCGGGCGGGGCCACGACAACGACCAGCGAGACCGCGCGGGACGCGGCCATCGCGCGCACCGCGTGGACGAGCATCGGTGTGCCGCCCAGCGCGCGGAGCGCCTTGGGGGCGCCCGGACCGAGGCGTACGCCCCGGCCGGCGGCCGGGATCACGGCGGCGGTGCGGGCGCTCGCACGGTCACTCGTGCGGTCTCCTGCGGGCGAAGGGCGCGAATCGTGAGACATCGGTTCCTGTCAGGTTTGTGTGCTCGGCCTTGGTGGGTATGGCCTGGGAAGTGCCGGGCGCGACGCCTTGACCGGACCCTTCCGTGACACCGGTCGAGCCAGCTGCCCGGGCCCGGCACGCCAAGTATCGGGGGCATCCCCCCGTGATGGGCGTACGTACGGCGTCCGAGTACGAACATGCCGCAGCGCCCGGCGACAGTGGAGCTGTCATCGGGCACCGCGGCATTTCGGTGTACTTCGCTGTACCGAGTGCTGAGGCGGGCAGGGCGCCTGCGTCAGTGATTCAGGACGCGAGAACCTCGTCGAGCAGGGCCTCGGCCTTGTCCTCGTTGGTGTTCTCCGCGAGGGCGAGTTCGCTCACCAGGATCTGGCGGGCCTTGGCGAGCATGCGCTTCTCACCGGCGGACAGTCCGCGCTCGCGCTCACGACGCCACAGGTCACGCACGACCTCCGCAACCTTGATGACATCGCCGGAGGCGAGCTTCTCCAGGTTTGCCTTGTAACGACGCGACCAGTTCGTGGGCTCCTCGGCGTACGGCGCGCGCAGCACCTCGAAGACCCGGTCCAGCCCGTCCTGACCGACCACATCACGCACGCCGACGAACTCCGCATTGTCCGCTGGCACACGTACCGTCAGGTCACCCTGGGCGACCTTCAGCACCAAGTAGGTCTTGTCCACGCCTTTGATCTGGCGAGTTTCGATGGCCTCGATCAGCGCGGCCCCGTGATGGGGATAGACCACGGTGTCGCCAACCTTGAACGTCATGTGACAGGTACCCCTTCCGTGGCTATCCAGGGTAACACGGATTCGGCGTGTTCTGAATGGCGTTTTCGCAGGTCAGGGCATATCTCGGGGCTTGACAATCGCAACAGGAACGTGCTGCGCGGGGCAGGCGGAAGCGGGTATTCGCAGGTCGGAGGGGCTCTCCGGGGGAGGTGAAACGCGCACGTTACACGCATCTGGAGGCCGCCACGCGGGGACGAACGTCACCATATGTCCGGTTCCGGATGTGCGACTTCCGCTACTCCGTTCGATGGCAGGAGTCGCTTCGGCATCGATTCCGGAATTGATCACCGGCCGCCTCGACGGCCGGTTGTTGCACGACGTGATCAATTCCGGGAACGGTCGCGCATTCCTTCACGGAAGATTTGCGCGCCGTAGGGCGGACTATGACTCACGCTCTCTTGCTGCGCTTATGTGAATGCCGGACGAGCTGCCTCCGCTACCTCCTGCTGAGGGAACCTGCGGCGGGAAGCCCAGCCGTTGGGGGAGGGTCGGGTGCGGTGGCGTGGGAGCGGCTCGGTAACCTATGGCCGCTGACAGATACTTGGGGCGGCTTTATGGCCGCCACGTTCGAGTCAAGGAGTTGCCGCCGCCGTGAGCAGCAGCCTTCGACGCGGTGCCCTCGCCGCGGCCGCCATCGCACTCTCCGCCGCCTCGCTCTCCGCGTGCGCCGCCGGCAGCGATGCCCAGACCCTGCAGGTCAAGCCGGACAACGCGGCCGCGAAGGTCGGCAACATCAAGGTCCAGAACGCGCTGATCATCACCCAGCCCGACCTTCAGTCGACGGGCCCGGCGGCGATCGCCGCGACCATCTTCAACAATGGCAAGACCGCCGAGACGCTCGACTCCATCACCGTGCCCGGCGCCTCCCAGACGGCCGAGCTCAAGCCCGCCAAGGGCAGCGGCCCGCTGACCATCCCGGCGCACGGCTCCCTGGTGATCGGCGGCCAGGGCAACGCCTCCGCCTCCCTGGCGAGCAGCCGCGAGGCCGTCAAGGACGGCAACGCGCAGAAGATCACCTTCTCCTTCTCCACGACCGGTGACGTGAGCCTGCGCGCCTTCGTGGTCCCGGCGGACAGCTACTTCACCAAGTGGGGCCCGACCGCGATCCCGACGGCCACCCCGGGCACCGGCGCCACACCGACGAAGGGCGCGTCGTCCTCCCCGTCGACCTCGACCTCCTCCTCCCCGTCGACCTCGACGACCCCGACCGACGCGGCGTCCGCCAGCTCGTCGGCCGGTCACTGAGCGGCTCGGCAAACAGCTGGGGCGGGAACCTTGGTCATCGGTTCCCGCCCGTGGCGGTTCTGAGCTACGGCTCGAACTTCTGGCTCACCCTGAAGGGCTTCCTGCTTCACAGCGCCGCGCCTGGATTTCTCCGGGTCTTACCAGCGCTCCACAGGATTCAGCCTCTCCGCCCACCCCGCGGCGAGGCTGACTCACCGTAGTAGGTGGGCGGCTTAGGGCTCGAACTTGTAGCCCAGCCCCCGCACCGTCACCAGGTACCGCGGCGCCCCCGGGTCCGGCTCGATCTTGGCGCGCAGGCGCTTGACGTGGACGTCGAGGGTCTTGGTGTCGCCCACGTAGTCGGCGCCCCAGACGCGGTCGATGAGCTGCATGCGGGTCAGTACGCGGCCCGCGTTGCGCAGGAGCATCTCCAGCAGGTCGAACTCCTTGAGGGGCAGGTCGACCTTGGAGCCGGAGACCGTGACCACGTGGCGATCCACGTCCATGCGGACCGGGCCGGCTTCGAGGGCGGCCGGGGTGACCTCCTCGGGCTCGCCGCGGCGGCGCAGGACGGCCCGGATACGGGCGACCAGTTCGCGCGACGAGAAGGGCTTGGTGACGTAGTCATCGGCTCCTATTTCCAGGCCGACGACCTTGTCGATCTCGCTGTCCTTGGCCGTCACCATGATCACGGGGACGTTCGAGCGGCCACGCAGCTGGCGGCACACTTCGGTGCCGGGCAGACCCGGCAGCATCAGGTCGAGGAGGACGAGGTCGGCGCCGTTGCGCTCGAACTCGTCGAGTCCGTCGGGCCCGGTGGTCGCGACGGCGACCTCGAAGCCCTCTTTGCGGAGCATGTATGACAGGGCGTCGGAGAAGGACTCCTCGTCCTCGACGACGAGCACACGGGTCACGGAAGGACCTCCGGGGCGGGAAGCGGTTCGTACGGGGATGACTCGGGGGTGGAATCGCCGGTCTCTTCGTCGAGACCGTCGAGGTCGGGGTGCTGCTGGGCGCGGTCACGGGCCGCACCCGCCTCCGGCAGCCTCAGGGTGAACGTGGAGCCCTGGTTCTCGGCGCTCCACACCGTGACCTCCCCGCCGTGCGAGGCGGCCACGTGCTTGACGATCGCCAGACCGAGCCCCGTACCGCCGGTGGCACGGGAGCGGGCGGGGTCCACGCGGTAGAAGCGCTCGAACACGCGCTCCTTGTCCTTCTCGGATATCCCGATGCCCTGGTCGGTCACGGCGACCTCGATCATGTCCCCGCCGGGCGCGGTCACCCGGCGGGCGGCTATGCCCACGCGGGTCCGGGCCGGCGAGTAGTTCACGGCGTTCTCGACCAGGTTGCCGAGGGCCGCGGCGAGCTGGCCGCGGTTGCCCCAGACATGCAGGTCGGCGGTGCCGCCGGCGGCCATGGTGATCTGTTTGGTGCCGGCCTGGTGACGGCAGCGGTCGATGGCCTCGGCGACGAGTTCGTCCACGCGGACGGGCTCGGCGTCCTCCAGCGGGTCGTCGTTCTGTACCCGCGAGAGGTCGATGAGCTCCTGCACCAGGTTGGTCAGCCGGGTGGCCTCTATCTGCATGCGTCCGGCGAAGCGCTCGACGGCCTCCGGGTCGTCCGAGGCGTCCATGACGGCCTCGGAGAGGAGGGAGAGCGCGCCGACGGGCGTCTTCAGTTCATGGCTGACGTTCGCGACGAAGTCACGCCGGACGGCCTCGATCCGCCGGGCCTCGGTGAGGTCCTCGACGAGAAGCAGCACCAGCCGGGAGCCCAGCGGCGCCACGCGCGCGGACACGGCGAGGGCCTCGCCCCGCCCGGTCCCCCGCCGGGGCAGATCCAGCTCGACCTGGCGTATCTCCCCGTCCCGCCGGGTGTCCCGGGCCATCTGCAGCATGGGTTCGACCGAAAGCCGCCCACCGCGCACCAGCCCGAGGGCGTACGCCGCCGAGCTGGCCTTGACCACGGCGTCCGCCTCGTCCAGCACGACGGCCGAGGAGCGGAGCACCGACAGGACCGTGTCCACGCCCGGCGGAAGCACCGGGTCCGTGTGCAGGGAGGTGCGGGTCGGGCGCTTCTGCTCCCGCTCGCTCCAGCGGAACGCCAGCATGGCGATCACGCCGGTGAGCACCCCGGCGATCGCTGCCGCTGCGGCGACCGCCGCGTTCACGTCCATGCGTCCAGGTTAGGCATGGGGTACGACATCACCACAGCCGTCGAGGTGCGAGCTCGAACACTCGTCGCCCAGAGTTCACCTTGGAGCCAGTGATGGTTCATTTGGGGTGACGGAAACCGACGCGTTCCGGCCGGATCGTGGGAGCGTGGGGTGCGAAGCGCCGGTTTTCACGGCGGGCCCCGACCCCCGGCAGCCCCCGATGAACACGCACGAGAGGGAACCCTGATGCGGGACGCGTACCACGAGGAACTTGATTCGATCGGCGACGGTCTGGTGGAGATGGCCCGGCTGGTCGGGTCGGCGATCGGACGCGCCACGACCGCCATCCTCGACTCCGACCTGAAGCTGGCCGAGGCCGTCATCGAGGGCGACCAGAAGGTCGACGACCTCCAGCACGACCTGGAGGCGCGGGCGATAGCCCTGCTCGCCCGCCAGCAGCCGGTGGCGACGGACCTCCGTATCGTCGTCACGTCACTGCGTATGTCGGCCGACCTGGAGCGCTCGGGCGACCTGGCCCAGCACGTGGCCAAGCTCACCCGGCTGCGCTACCCGGACCGGGCGATCCCGCACGACCTGCACGCGACCATCCTGGAGATGGGCCAGCTCGCGCAGCGTCTGATGGCGAAGGCGGCCGAGGTCATCATCACCAAGGACGTCGATCTGGCGATGCAGCTGGAGCAGGATGACGACGAGATGGACCTGCTGCACCGCACGCTGTTCCAGCACCTGCTGGACGACCGCTGGAAGCACGGCATCGAGACCGCGGTCGACGTCACCCTCCTGGGCCGCTATTACGAGCGTTTCGCCGACCACGCGGTGGCGGTCGCCAAGCGCGTCGTCTTCCTGGTCACGGGCGAGCACGCGGACGAGCTGCAGCCCGACATCCAGCCGGAGATCCAGCCGGTGGCGGGTGTCGAGGGGGCGTAGCCGGAGAGGGCGGGGCGTAGCCGACGGAGGCAGGGCGCGGGTGGGCGCCACAGTGCGCCGTTGATGCGCCCGCCGCAGCGGGAATGCAATGGGCACAGGCACCAGCCTCTAGGCCTCCAGGAGGACCCATGGCCGAAGCCCCCACCCAGCCCGACCCGGCGCAGGAGCGCGAGACGGACCACCCCGCCGACATCAAGAGCCTCCCGCTCTTCGGCGCATGCGGCTGCGGCTCGGGCTGCGGCTGCGGGTGCCAGTCGGGCAATCCGTGTCAGTGCGGCTGACCGCGTACGACGCCGTTCTTCCACGACGGTGAAGGGCCCCCGGTGACCAGGTGCACCGGGGGCCCTTCCGCGTCAGCGGGGGGTGTGCCGGACCGTGGGAAGAACGTTCCCGCCGGCCCCGGAACCCCCTGCTCGTGAAGAGATCGTAGGCAGGGGGCTTGGTGGTGCGGGGTTACCAGATGCCCTGCTGGCGCGCCGCGGCCCGTACCACCTGAGGAGCGTCGCGGGACACCTTCTTGTTCGTGGCGAGGATCGCCGCCTGTGACGCGGCGACCGCGGCGGCGTCCTTGAACTTGGCCGTCGGCCAGAGGTTCTGCAGCGTCTGGTACATGATCAGAGCGCCTTCGTCGATGCCTATTTCGCGGCAGATCAGATAGAACCAGCGGTTGGTGATGCCCGACATCAGATGCGGGTCCGCGGGTTGGAAGTAGCCGCTCATGTCACGCGGCTGCGGATCGCGCCCCATGATGGGGTTGTCGTACGCGGTACCCGGTTCCGCCATGTTGCGCAGGGCCTCGCCGAACAGTTTCGGAGCCATGATGTCGTCGCCGATGAGCCAGTCGTGGCTTTCAGCGTCGTGGCCGTTGACCCAGGCGTCGATCGCCGAGCCGATCATGTCGCTGAACGACTCGTTGAGAGCGCCGCTCTGGTCGTTCGTGTAGTTCAGCGCACTCGTGAACTGGGTCACGCCGTGGGTGAGTTCGTGCGCCGACACATCGATGTCGCCGGTCAGGTCCTGGAAGACGACATTGCTGCCGTTCCCGAAGACCATGAGCAGTGCGGACGGATCCCAGAACGCGTTGTCGAAGCCGACGCCGAAATTCACGTTGGCGATCACGTTCAGTCCGGAGTTGTCCAGGGAATCGCGTCCGAGTTTCTCTCGGTAGTACTGCAGGACCTTGTGCATGTGATCGTACGCGTCGTTGGCGTTCTGCCCCGGCACGGCTGGGTCACCCTCGCCCCGGACGGGTTTCACATTGTAATTCCACTGATTCAGATCGTCATAGATGACGACACCCGCCGTGCCGGGCTTGGGTATCTGGATACCCTGGATCAACCCCTCTTCGAGTTCCTGTTCGGCAGGTGCGTTCGGTGCGAACACGGGCGCCTGAATCCGCGCCCTGCGGAATTGATCCGATATGACGGCAGACCGTTGGGCGTAGGTCGGTTCGAGGCTTTCCCGCGCATGAACCCTCGCAATGTGGTCCAGGACGTGAGCGGGTACGAATGAGCAGACATAGTGCATGGAGATCCCTCCCGTCCAGCGTTTGCTGCTTTATTAACTACACCCGACAACCACGCCTGTCGACGGTGTGCCGATGCGTAGAAATAGCTGACTTACAGCACTTCCCCTGGCCCCTCACCCGCACACCGACCCCCGGTACACCACTCCAATCGACTCACATTCCAGCAATTTTCAAATTTCCGGAACTTTAATCCCCATCCGGAATCCCGCGATCCATTGAGGGGGATTAATGTACGAGTTTCAGAAAACGACATTGACACGAGGGCCAGGCCCCGGAACGCCTTGGCTGCGACATCAACCGCACTTCTTCCGAGAACGCCGACGCGCCCCGCACCCGCCAGTACTGAATCGCCCATCACAGGGCGGGGCGCAGCGCGTTTGACCACGAGTTGACAGGCACGCCGGTCCCCGTGAGCAGGGGCAGGGTGCCGGCCTCCCTGTTCAGTCAGTCCTCGGCGTACTGCACGTCGACGAAGGTCCGCAGCACCGGGTCACTGGTGCCTCCGTCCCGCGCGCCAATGGTCAGCAAGTCATCCCCGCGAGGTCATCGAGACGTCGTCCGGCGCCTACGTGTGGCGCCGCGCCGGCGACATCTGACGGCCCGGTCCAGCGGATAACGGCCCAGAGAGGGCCCCGGCACACCGACAAGGCCCCTGCCGGCGGATGGACCGCGGGTAGGGGCCTTGATCGTTACGGGTTACTTCTTCTTGCCCTGATTCTTGACCGCCTCGATGGCAGCCGCGGCCGCCTCCGGGTCGAGGTACTTGCCACCAGCCGTCACCGGCTTGAAGTCGGCGTTCAGCTCGTAGTAGAGGGGGATGCCCGTCGGGATGTTCAGGCCCGCGATGTCGGCGTCCGAGATGCCGTCGAGGTGCTTGACGAGGGCGCGCAGGGAGTTGCCGTGGGCGGCGACCAGGACCGTGCGGCCGGCCAGGAGGTCGGGGACGATGCCGTCGTACCAGTACGGGAGCATGCGGACGACGACGTCCTTCAGGCACTCCGTGCGCGGACGCAGCTCCGGGGGGATGGAGGCGTAACGGGGGTCCGCGGACTGCGAGAACTCCGTGCCGTCCTCGAGCGGCGGGGGCGGGGTGTCGTAGGAGCGGCGCCACAGCATGAACTGCTCCTCGCCGAACTCGGCGAGGGTCTGCGCCTTGTCCTTGCCCTGGAGGGCGCCGTAGTGGCGCTCGTTCAGGCGCCACGAGCGGTGGACCGGGATCCAGTGACGGTCCGCCGACTCCAGCGCGAGCTGGGCGGTGCGGATCGCGCGCTTCTGGAGAGACGTGTGGACCACGTCGGGGAGAAGGTCGGCGTCCTTCAGGAGCTCGCCACCGCGGACTGCCTCCTTCTCGCCCTTCTCGTTGAGGTTCACGTCCACCCAGCCGGTGAACAGGTTCTTCGCGTTCCACTCGCTCTCGCCGTGGCGGAGGAGGATCAGCTTGTACGGTGCGTCGGCCATGAGTGAGAGCGTAATCCACCCGTTCGGCCGCGAGCAGTGCCCGCCCAGCAGCCGGACGATTGACGGCGTCTGTTAATTCACTGGCCGGGGACGGCCACCCCTTCGTAAGTTGTGCCTGCCGCATCTGCCACTTACCACCGGGGGTTCTCCATGTCCGTCGCCCGTCTCAGACGTGCCGCCCGGGAGACCGTCTCCGGACTCCCCCGCGAGTTCTGGTGGCTGTGGACCAGCACCCTCGTCAACCGGCTCGGGGCCTTCGTCGCCACCTTCATGGCCCTGTATCTGACGATGGACCGCGGCTACTCCGCCTCCTACGCCGGTCTCGTCGCGTCGCTGCACGGGCTCGGTGGGGTCGTGTCGTCGCTGGGGGGCGGAGTGATGGCGGACCGGCTCGGGCGGCGGCCGACGCTGCTGATCGCCCAGGCCTCCACCGCCGTCTCCGTCGCACTGCTCGGCTTCGTGCACGACCCCGTCGCCATCGCCGGCGTCGCCTTCCTCGTCGGTATGGCCTCGAACGCCTCCCGGCCCGCCGTGCAGGCGATGATGGCCGACATCGTGCGGCCCGAGGACCGGGTGCGGGCGTTCTCGCTCAACTACTGGGCGATCAACCTCGGGTTCGCCGTCTCCTCCATGGCCGCCGGGTTCATCGCCGAGTTCAGCTATCGCGCCGGGTTTCTGGTCGAGGCGGGGATGACCCTGCTCTGCGCGGTCGTCGTCTTTCTCAAGCTGCCCGAGTCCCGGCCCGAGCAGACGGCGACCGAGAAGGCGGCGCAGGCGGTCGGACTCGGGACCGTCCTGCGCGACGGGCGCTACATGGGCGTCGTCGGTCTGTCCTTCCTCGTCGCCCTCGTCTTCCAGCAGGGGTCGGTCGGGCTGCCGGTCGCGATGGGCGAGGCCGGGTTCACACCCGCCGACTACGGCATGGCGATCGCCGTCAACGGCGCGTTGATCGTCGCGCTGCAGATACCGGTCACGCGGTTCATCGAGCATCGGGATGTGCGGCGGTTACTCGTGGTTTCGTCGCTGCTCGCCGGGTACGGCTTCGGGCTCACCGCACTCGCGGGGTCGGTCGGCGTCTTCGCCCTCACCGTCTGCGTCTGGACCCTGGGCGAGATGATCAACGCCCCGACACAGACCGGGCTCGTCGTACGGCTGTCGCCGGTGCATGGACGCGGGCGCTACCAGGGCGTCTACACCCTGTCCTGGTCCCTCGCCGCCCTTGTCGCGCCGCTGATGTCCGGGCTGGTCATCGACCGGTTCGGCGCGGAGTGGCTGTGGGGGCTGTGCGCGGCCGTCGGGACGGTGGCGGCCGTGGGATACGGCGCGCTGATGCGGCGGTTGCCGGAGGAGGAGGGGCACAACCGGGACGAGCGATCCGCGTCGGAGACACCCGTGTCCGCCGAGGCCGAGGTCGACGCCGAGAACGCCGAGACCGGGCCCGAGGTGGCCGCCGGCTGATCATGGCCGCCCTGGCGATGTGCGGCAATCTGCGGCGACCTACGGCAACAACAAGCCCCCTACCCGCACTTCTCCTGCCGATAGGGGGCTGGTCGTGATGACCGGCGAGGACCGCCGATGGGTGTCGATCAGAAGCCGACGTTCACGCCCACGTTGTGGGGGAGCGCGCCGAGCGAGCCGCCGAGGGTGCCCAGGGCCGTCGCCTTGACCGAGTCGACCTCGGCGAGGAGGTCCGCGCTGCTGAGGGTGGTCGAGCCGGCGGTGACGCTGATCTGCGGGCTCACGCCGCCGGAGACGGTGTCGAGTTCGGCGTCGGAGATCTCGACGGTCTGAACCTGGGGAGCGGAGTTCATGGGGAGACTGCCCTTCGCATGGTGATCCACATGGGGGGGGATTGCGGCCCCGCTGGGGGGACAGACTGTGGGCCGCGGTGCGCAGGATCAAACCACGCGGCGGGCACGGCATCCAGTCCGAACCCATGCGCGGCAGGGCAGTTGGACGTGTCGGCGACCGAACCGTGTGCGTGCGCACACGGGTTGGGTCCGGGTTCTCCACACGCGGCGGCACACAGCGGACCAACATCCATTGCGGCAGCGGCTCCGAACCGGACAACTCCGCCCCAACGGACCCCACCCACCCAGTGGTTGCGCACGCACTGTGCAGATTCGGTCGTAGATGGCGTCACGGGTGCATCCGTGCACCCTTCAGCGCCTTGTCCACCGCGTTCCGCGGCCCGTACACCGCCAACCCGACCAGGTCGAGCTCGGCGGTTCCCACGGCCCGTACCGCCGCCCGGTTGTCACGGTCGTTGCCGGTGGCGAAGAGGTCGGAGGTGAACACCGCGCGCGGGAGCGAGCGGGACAGCACGCGCGCGTGGGCCGCGGTGAGCATCTCCTTCGTGCCCTCGAAGACCAGCACCGGCTGGCGGAACATCGGCAGGTAGGGCACGCCGTCGGCGTCCTCGTACGGCTCCCCGATCACCTCGGGGGCCTGTGTGCTCAGACCGCTGACCAGGAAGGCGGTGACGTTGAGGCGTTGCCAGGACTCCAGGTCCTCGCGCAGCAGGACGGCGATCTTGGTGTCGAAACGGATGGGTTCGCTGCTCATGCGACGAGACTGCCGGGCGGCCCACTCCCCCGTCTTGTACGTTCTTTGCATGGCCGCCCGGCAGGAAGTCCAGGAAGTCTCCGCCTGGCGCCCGACCGTCCCGGGCGTCGTGGAGGTCTTCCACGCGCACTTCACCGAGTACGCCTATCCGATGCACGTGCACGAGGCGTGGACGCTGCTCATCGTGGACGACGGGGCCGTACGGTACGACCTCGACCGGCATGAGCACGGCACCCCGCACGACACGGTCACCCTCCTTCCGCCGCACGTCCCGCACAACGGCTCCCCCGCCACCCCGCACGGCTTCCGCAAGCGCGTCCTGTACCTCGACGGCACACATCTGCCGGACACCCTGATCGGCTCGGCCGTCGACCGACCCGACCTGCGCGACCCCGTCCTCCGGCTGCGCGTGGGCCGGCTGCACGGGGCCCTGAGCCGCCCCGGCGACGAACTGGAGGCGGAGAGCCGCCTGACCCTCATCGGCGAACGCCTCCGCGCCCACCTCCACCGGCCGACCGCCCCCGACGCGCCGCGCCGCGACCCCGCCCTCGCCCGGTGCCTGCGCGAACTCCTCGACGAACACGTCATCACCGGCCTCACCCTCGACGAGGCCGCGGCCCTTCTCCACGCCCATCCCGCCCATCTGGTACGGGCGTTCAGCACCGCCTACGGAATCGCCCCGCACCAGTACCTGATGTCCCGCCGCGTCGAACGGGCCCGGCACCTCCTCCTCGACGGCCTGCCTCCGACCGAAGTCGCCTCGACAACAGGCTTCTTCGACCAGTCACATCTCACGCGCCACTTCAGGAAGTTGGTGGGGGTGACACCGGGTCGGTACGCACGGGGCGGACGTCCCGAAAACGACGGTCGCCGGGAAGGCCCCCGCCCCTAGGCTCCCCGCATGGACGGGCACGCCTGGCACGACGCGTACGACTCCCCCGACTCCCGCCTTGCTCGGCGCGCGGCCGAGGCGGCCGGTCTGGACGGTGGGGAAGCCGTCGCCGGGGACGCCGCGTCGACCAACCGGTACCTGGACTCGTACCCGCCGATCTGGTCCTCGTCTGCGGTGTGCTCGGCAATGTGGTGCCCGCCGGCATCCAACGCACCCTCGACCACTGCACCCGGCTGTGCCGGACGGGCGGCACGGTCGTCTGGACGCGTCATCGCAAGGCGTCGGGGCCCACCGTTTCACCGGTGAGCCCGGGCAACTCCCGCTCGGAGAGCGCATGTTCGACTTCGTCGGTGACGACGTCCTTCGTTCCGTCTGACCTACAGCTCGCGTTGGGCGTCGTACAGATTGCGCGGTCGTACGACGTCGGTCGTGCCGTACAGCTCCAGGCGGGAGTGCAGGTCGCCGGGGAAGTCGGGGACGTCTGTCTGGTCGAAGTCGGTGACCGTGTTGAGGCCTGCCGTCGCGGAGTAAGGGGCCAGGCCGTCGAGTTTCATCAGGCCTGCCCTGCCGTTGGTCACACGGACGTTCCAGTGCGTGAAGCGGGCGCCGAAGAGAGGGCCGGCGTTCGCGTCGCCGCCGTGGCGGCCGTTGTTGTTCACCGTGATGTCGGTGCGGACGTTGGCGAACGGGAGGCCGCGGTGGGAGTCGAAGGTGCCCATCTGCATGTCGCCTCGGGACCAGACGTTGTGGGAGGAGAGGCCTTCGACGTTGATGCCGTGCAACTGCGTCCCGTCCGGTGCCGGGACGGTGCGTTGTTCGATCGTGAAGTTCTCGATCAGGTTGTCGTGCGAGCCCTCGCGGCAGAAGTAGGGGTGGTGTTCACCTCGGCCGCCCACCCGCGTGCGGCGCAGGGTGCAGGAGGAGGCTGCGACGAGGCCGAAGCCGTTGTCGACGTTGCGGACCGCCACGTCGTCCGCCCAGCAGTCGTACGTGCATTGGAGCACGACGCCGTTGTAGCCCTTGTCCAGGAGGTGCGGGGACTGGGGGGTCTCCATCACGTCCAGGGTGAGGCCTTCCACGCCGGAGCCGGTCAACTCACGGACGTGCGTGGTGAATTGGGGGGTCCATTCGGGGCGGAGGTCGAGGGGCAGCGGGCGTTCGAGGGTGACTCTGCGGCCTCGGACGCGGGTGATGCGGACGGGCCATTCGTAGGGGACGTAGGAGAGGAGTTTGGTCTTGTCGGTCCAGTAGTACGACGCCGGGCCCGGGCCGCCGCCCGACATGTGCTGGAGGAGGGTGTGGGACGCGTCGTCCGAGATGCGGAGGAGGGTGAGGGCACCCGGGCGGAGGCGGGAGGGGTCGGTGACCTGTACGGTCCAGTCGCCCTGGCGGGCGGGTTCGGCGGGCGTGAGGGGCTCCCACTCGTCCCGTTTGTTGCCCGTCCAGCCCTCGAAGGGCCAGGCCTGCGCCTTGATGGCGGCGACCAGGGAATCCCAGCGGGCCTTCGGGGCCAGCCAGATCAGGCCTCCCGCCCATGACCACGCCGACTTCGTGCCGCCGTAGCGGGAACCGTAGACGCCGATCAGCTCGGTGAGGTTCTTCGTGGCGTGGAGGGTGGTGCGGCTGCTTCCGGCGCCGCGCAGCACCACGTTGTCGTGGCCGATGTGGATCAGGCCGTCGATGCGGAAGGTGCCCGGCGGGATGGTGACCGTGCCGCCGCCGGCCCTTCCGGCAGCGGCGACGGCACGGTTGATCGCGGGGGCGGAGTCGGTCGTACCGTCCGCCACGGCGCCGTAGTCGCGGACGTCGGCGACGCAGGGACGGCGGGGGAAACGGGGAGCTCCGCCGCGGTAGCCGGCTCGGCCGACGTAGGGGATCTGGGGGTGGGTGTACGGGGTGTGGGTGAACTCGTGCCAGAGGGGTGGGACTTGGGGAGCGGTGGGGGTTTGGGGGGTGGTGGGGGCTTGGGTGGCGGCGGCTTGTGTCGTGTCTGTCGTCGTGGCCAGGGCCGCGGCCGTGGCGCCGGCCAGCAGGGCCCGTCTGGTGAGGTGCGCAGTGCTCATGTCCGTGCGTCCTTCCATGCGGCTCTTCATGGATGTGAACGACGTTCAGAAGTGCGTTGGCGGTGAGCATGCCACGGCGCGGTGGGGCTGGGAAGGGGTCAGGAAGAGGTCGATGAGGGGGCAGTGAGGCGTCAGCGAGGGGTCAGCGAGGGGTCAGTCAGTGGGGCGTTCGATCAGGTGGGTGAACGCCTCTAGGTTTCGTGTCGATTCGCCGCGGGCCACCCGCCACTCGTACTCCTTGCGGATCGCGGACGCGAAGCCGAGTTCGAGGAGGGTGTTGAAGGCGCCGTCCGCGGCCTCCAGGACCTGGCCCAGCAGGCGGTCGATCTCGTCCGCTGTGACGGCGCCGAGCGGGAGTTTGGCGGTGACGTAGATGTCGCCCAGGTGGTCCACCGCGTAACTCACGCCGTAGAGCTTGAGGTTGCGCTCCAGGAGCCAGCGGTGGACGCCCGGCTCGTTCTCGTCGGGGTGGCGGATGACGAAGGCGTTGAGGGAGAGGGAGTGGCGGCCCAGGAGGAGGGAGACCGTCGTGGAGAGTTTGCGGGTGCCGGGGAGCTTGGCCACGTAGTTGCCGGGGGAGGGGGTTTCCCACTCGATTTCGGCGTCCGTGAGGGCGGCCTCGATCACCTGCGCCGTCTTGTCTCCATCACCCATGGTGGGAGCGTACGCGACGGCGGTATGCCTGCATCGCGGCCGTGTAGACGTCCGCCGTGGCGGCGGCGGAGGTGTCCCAGCCGAAGGACTGGGCATGGCGGGCGGCTGCCGCGCCCATGCGGGACGGGAGCGTGTCGTCGTCCGCGAAATCGCTGAGTACGCGCGCGTAGTCGGCGGGGTTGTGGCCGCGTACGAGGTAACCGGTCCGGCCGTCCCGTACGGCCACGGGGAGGCCGCCGACCGCTGCCGCGAGTACGGGGGTGCCG
This sequence comes from Streptomyces sp. NPDC001617, assembly GCF_053596855.1. Classification (NCBI taxonomy): domain Bacteria; kingdom Bacillati; phylum Actinomycetota; class Actinomycetes; order Kitasatosporales; family Streptomycetaceae; genus Streptomyces; species Streptomyces sp. NPDC001617. The sequence goes on along the minus strand of NZ_JBSFHA010000031.1, from coordinate 1,384 downwards.
GCTGCCTGCGCCTCTATCGCCACCAGGCCGAAGGACTCGCTGTAGGACGGCATGACCAGGACTGAGGCCGCTCGGAACCAGTCCGCCAGGTGGCTCTGGTCCACCGGTGGGCGGAAGCGGACCACGTCTGCGATGCCGAGGCGGGCTGCGAGCTTCTGGAGGCCCTCGGGCTTGGCCAGGCCGCTGCCGCTGGGGCCGCCGACGACCGGGACGACCATGCGGGAGCGGAGTTCTGGGCGGTTGTCGAGGAGGACGGCGACCGCTCGGAGGAGGACGTCCGGGGCCTTCAACGGCTGTATGCGGCCTGCGAAGAGGGGGATCAGGGCATCCTGGGGGAGGTCCAGGCGGGCGCGGGCCGCTGCGCGGCCGTCTGCCGGGCGGAAGCGGTCGAGGTTGACGCCGGGGTGGACCACGGCGACCTTGTCGCGGTCGGCGTTGTAGTGCCGTACGAGTTCTTCGGCCTCTTCGTCGGTGTTGGCGATGAGACGGTCGGCGGCCTCGACGATCTGGGTCTCGCCGATCACGCGGGCTGCGGGCTCGGGGGTGTCGCCGTCCGCGAGGTTGGCGTTCTTGACCTTGGCCATGGTGTGCATGGCGTGCACGAGGGGCGCGCCCCAGCGCTGGGCGGCGAGCCAGCCGACGTGGCCGGAGAGCCAGTAGTGGGAGTGGACCAGGTCGTAATAGCCGGGGCGGTGGCCGGCCCAGGTCTGCATGACGCCGTGCGTGAAGGCGCAGAGCTGGGCGGGGAGGTCTTCCTTGGCGAGGCCCTCGTAGGGGCCGGCGTCTACGTGGCGGACGAGGACGCCGGGGGCGAGTTCGACGGTGGGGGGGAGGGCGGCGGTGGTGGCGCGGGTGAAGATTTCCACTTCGATGTTGATCGCTGCGAGGCGCTGCGCGAGTTCGACGATGTAGACGTTCATGCCGCCTGCGTCGCCGGTGCCGGGCTGGTGGAGCGGGGAGGTGTGCACGGAGAGCATGGCGACGCGGCGAGGGCGACGGTGGAGCCTGAGTCGCGGGGGCGAGGTCTGGGAACGACGCCCGAGCCTGCTGACGTACTGGCTCACGTGGCGTTCCTCCTTGCTGCGGGCATGCCGGACGGAGGGTGTGGGGCGCCCTCCAAGGGGGTGCAACAGCGGAGGGGTGGGTTCCCATTCCGGGTGCGGTGGATTTTGCCGAGGCATTACTGGTGGTCGCTCAACCGTTCGAGGTTGCGGTGCGTGGGGGTGGGGCGGGGATGCCTGCGGCGCCTGTGCGGGTTGGGTGGGGGCTTGGGTAGCGCCTACGGGTGGGTTGTGGGTCGGGGCCGGGGCGGGGGGTGTCCGTCCTCGGTCGGGCGGTGCTGTGTCTTTGGAGGGTGCGCGGTGATGGACGCCCGCCGCTGCGG